>JAILNT010000294.1 GCA_024691265.1 Treponema sp.
ATAGACGCAAGCATGGTAATGGTCAGGGCGAAGGCTTTTCAAATAAAGAAAGTAAACAAAATGAAGAAGCTGAGGTGAAAACTGAAAAAACTTCTTCAATAATTCAAGAATCGTATTTAGGAAATCATATTGATATAACGGGATGAAAAAGTGACAGTTGTTGTTTTGGCTGTGATATTATGTGTTGTTAATCTTCTTCTCTGGATAGTTTTGTTTATTCGTTTTAATAGTTTATTTTCTGCTGATGATATAGTTAAAAATACTAAAGAAGAGATGAATAAACTTGTTGCTGATATAAATCGAAATGTAGATAGAAATATAACTTTAATAGATGATAGGATAAAAGAATTGAAACTTCTTATGGCTCAAGCTGATAAGAAAGTTGCATTCGTTCAATCTGAATTATCAAAATCCTCTGATGCCGTTTATTTTACAAACGCACTTAAATCTATTTCTAATCGAAAAAATGATAATGTAAATAATCCTTATAGGCGTTCTGCTAGTATTAATATAAATGAATTGAGTGAATCTCTTGATAGAGATGCTGTACATCTTGATATTATCAATGATGATATAGCTAATAAGAATATTCCTAATAAAAAATCAACTGATAAAAATCTTAATAATAACTTAAATGTTTCAAATAGTGAAAATCATGAAATTCACAATATTCCTTCTATATCTGTTGCAGAAAATCCTATAGAAGCAGGAATAAGTCGTAAGGATTTTTCTACAGAAGTATTAAAGCTTTATCGAAAAGGCTATAATGTAGAAGCTATTGCTAGTGAATTGTCATGCTCAATATCTGAAGTTTCTTTAGTATTGGACTTTTTTAAATAAAAATAACATAAAATTAGTCATAAATCTTATGAAAAATATTGGCAAATGTAATATTATATTTGCAAGTTTGAAAAACTAGTGTAATAATACAAAATATATGAGCGAGTTTGATATAAAAAAAACAGATTTTGGTGTTTTGCCAGATGGAAAACAGGTATCTCTTTATAAAGTTTCTAATGGAAAAATTTCTTTTTCTGTTACGGATTATGGCTGTACAATAACTAGTATTCTTCTTCCTAAAAAGGATAAAGACGGCGAATATGATGATATTGTTATGGGCTATGATAACTTAAATGACTATATTAATTCTTCAACATGTTTTGGAGCTTTAGTTGGTCGTTTTGCTAATAGAATAAAAGATGCATCTTTTTCATTAAAAGGTAATACTTATCATCTTGATAAAAATGATGGAAAAAATATGCTTCATGGTGGTTTTTTTCGCTATGAACATCAATTTTGGACTGCAAAAGAAATTATAAATGAAGATTTTTGTGGAATTTCTTTTTCAAGAAAAAGTTCTTTTGAAGAGCAGGGCTTTCCTGGAAATCTAGATATTACAATATCTTATAAATTAAATAAAAAAAATGAAATAATACTTGAATATTCTGCTGTATCTGATGCTGATACCGTTATTAATATAACAAATCATTCTTATTTTAATTTATCCGGTGATTTTTCTAAAAATGTTCTTGATGAAAAGCTTGAACTTGCATTTGATGCATATCTTGAAGTCAATGATGAGCTTATACCAACTGGAAAAATTATTGATGTTGAGGGAACTCCTTTTGATTTTAGAAAAGAAAAGCTTCTTTCTAAAGATTTTGCAGCTGTAAAAGGTTCTGATGTAAATGGTGGCTATGACCATTGTTTCTGTTTTAAAGACTGTAAAGAAAAGAAAAGCTGGACTTGTGATGTTAAAAAAGTTGCAGTTCTTCATGATGAAAAAACAAATCGTAAGATGTCTGTGTGGACAAATCTTGTAGGTATGCAGCTTTATACTTCAAATTTTATTGATAATGAAAAAGGTCGAAATGGTGCTGTTTATATGAAGCATGGGGGAGTTTGTCTTGAAACTCAATGTTATCCAGATTCTCCTAATAGAGAAGCATTTCCTTCTTGTGTACTAACAAAAGGTGAAAAATATAATGCTTGCACTAAATTTTGCTTTGATATTTAATTTTTTTTTTACAATAAAATGACAAAAAATTAATGAAAAATTGGGTAAATAAACGTTAAATTTGGACATTTTATTGTTAAAATTAAATTTGGTTATATATTTAAAGTAATGTTTGCATCCGGCAAACTTGCAACAATAAATTGTATATAAGAGGTTCTAATGGACGTTCAATTACAAGAATTGATCAATAAGATCAAAAAAGACGGTGTTGCTTCTGCCGAAGAGGCTGCTAACGCCTTATTAGGTGAAGCAAAAGATAAGGCTGCTGCCATTGTTTCTGAAGCCCAGTCAAAGGCTGATGAAATTATAGCTAATGCTAAAAAAGAGTCTGAGCGTATGGAAAAAGCAAGTGAAAATGCTATTGCTCAGGCTGGACGTAATCTTCTGCTTTCTTTCCGCGACAGTTTAACCAAAGAACTTTCTGCAATCGTAGAATCTGAAGTAGGTAAAACCTATTCTTCTGCTTTGCTTTCAAAGCTT
Source organism: Treponema sp. (assembly GCA_024691265.1). Taxonomy (GTDB): domain Bacteria; phylum Spirochaetota; class Spirochaetia; order Treponematales; family Treponemataceae; genus Treponema_D. The sequence goes on from JAILNT010000294.1 coordinate 2,498, forward strand.
TTACCAGAAACTGTTAAAGCATGGGTTGCAAATACAGATGCTGCAGATGTTTCTGTTCTGCTTCCAGAATCTGAATTGAAAGAGCTCGAAAGCGGCTTGAGAGCTGCCTTGAAAGATGAAATTTCTAAGGGATTGGAATTAAAGATTGATAATTCAATTTCTTCAGGTTTCAGAATCGGGGTAAAAGACGGATCTGCTTATTATGATTTCTCTGCCGAGGCTGTTGCAGATTTGTTCTCTGCATATTTGAATCCTAGAGTAGCTGCTATTATGAAGGCTGCAAGCGTAAACTAATATTCGTTTTTTTATAAATTAAGCGATTAAAGTTAAACGTATAGGATTAATGGATAATAAAGGAAAATAATAGTGAGCAATCAGTATTACCTAATGGCACAGTTACCTTCGTTCACAGTTAGTGATGATTCAACACCTTTGCCTGTTACGGAAAAGTACTTTATGGATCTCTGTTCCCGCTTTCTTGATAAAAAAAGCTTGGCTATTCTTAATTCCTTGTCTTTGGAACCTCCAAGAGAAGGTTGTCATACAGGTTCTAATTTTGTAGACCAATGGTATGATAAAGAACGTGATTTGCGTTTTGCATTAGCACAAATCAGGGCTGAGAGAATGAAGAAAAATGTTGGGGCAGTGCCAGAAACATTTCCTCCTGATATAGTGCAGGTAGCTCGTACGGCTACTGGTATGGATAGTCCTCTTTCTGCTGAACAGTTCTTAAATGAATATCGTGTTAAGATAGTAGATAGTATTACACCGTCAGACGGTTTTTCTTGTGATGCTGTTTTTGCTTATGGCTTAAAATTAAAGCTTGCGACACGTATGAAGAAGTTTAATAAGGAAGCTGGAGTAAAAGCCTACCGTACTTTATATGATCAGATACTGGGAGAAGCTAAATGACTGAAACAAAAGGAAAGGTAGTTGCGGTCAATGGAAATATGGTTTCCGTAGAATTTGACGGAAATATTTCTATGAACGAAGTTGCCTATGTTAAAGTTGAAGGTTCTAGCCTGAAGAGTGAAGTTATCCGTATTCGCGGAAATACTGCACAAATGCAGGTTTATGAAATGACAAAAGGTATAAAATGTGGTGACCCTGTAGAATTTACAGGCGATTTGCTTTCCGCAGAACTTGGACCTGGACTTCTTGGTCAGGTTTATGATGGTTTGCAGAATCCACTTCCTTTGCTTGCTGAAAAAGCAGGCTGGTTCCTTGAAAGAGGTATTTATGTAGATCCTCTTAATAAGGAAAAGCAGTGGGAATTTACACCTGTTGCAAAAGTTGGTGATACTGTAAAACGTGGTGAGGCAATTGGTACTGTACCGGAAGGTCCTTTCACACATAAGATTTTTGTTCCTTTCTATTTGCTTGGAACATATACAGTAAAATCAATTGTTGGTAATGGTTCTTATACTCTTAAAGATACTGTTGCAGTTCTTACTGATGAAAAGGGTAACGATATTAATGTTACAATGTCGTTCAAATGGCCTGTAAAGCGTGCCGTTGACTGTTATAAAGAGCGTCTTGCTCCAACTGAAACAATGGTCACAAAGGTTCGCCTTATTGATACATTCTTCCCTGTTGCAAAAGGTGGAACATATTGTATTCCTGGACCTTTCGGTGCTGGTAAGACAGTTTTGCAGCATACAACTTCTAAGTATGCAGATGTTGATATTGTTATCATTGCAGCTTGTGGTGAACGTGCCGGTGAAGTTGTTGAAACTTTGACAGAGTTCCCTGAATTGAAAGACCCTAAAACAGGAAAGAGCTTGATGGAGCGTACAATTATTATTTGTAATACTTCTTCAATGCCTGTTGCTTCTCGTGAAGCTTCTGTTTATACATCTGTTACTCTTGCAGAGTATTACAGACAGATGGGCTTGAATGTTCTCCTTCTTGCTGATTCTACATCTCGTTGGGCTCAGGCTTTACGTGAAATGTCAGGTCGTTTGGAGGAAATTCCTGGAGAAGAAGCTTTCCCTGCTTACATGGAATCTTATATTGCAGCTTTCTATGAAAGAGCTGGACAAGTACGTCTTCCTGATGGTTCTACGGGTTCTGTTACAATTGGTGGTACAGTTTCTCCTGCCGGTGGTAACTTTGAAGAACCAGTTACTCAGGCTACACTTAAAGTTGTTGGTGCATTCCATGGTCTTTCTCGTGCTCGTTCTGATGCACGTAAGTATCCTGCTATTGACCCAATTCAGTCTTGGTCAAAGTATCATGGTATTATTTCACAGGACAAGGTTAACTACTGTTTCGATATAATGAGAAAGGGTGTTGATGTTGGCTCTATGATGAAAGTTGTTGGTGAAGAAGGTACTTCTCTTGATGATTACCTTGTATACCTGAAGGAAGAAATGCTTGATGCAGTTTACTTCCAGCAGAACTCTTTTGATGCTATAGATGCTAATGCTACTGTTGAAAGACAGAAGTATGACCTTGATAAACTTATTTGTATTCTTGGTTCTGATTTCCAGCTTGCAGATAAAGATGAAGCTCGTTCTTATTTTAACCAGCTTCGTCAGAAATTCCTTGACTGGAATTATACAGAATTTGAGAGTGAAGATTTCAAGAAACAGGAAAAAGAGATTGATGATTTGTATGCATCAAAATCTGGAAAGTTGACTGCAGAAGCAGAATCTCTTCTTAAGGCTTAAAGTAAGGACGGTAAATAGATATGAATAAGGTATACAACAAAATTGAATCTATTACAGGTTCCGTAATTACTGTAAAAGCAGAAGGTGTTAAATATAACGAACTTGCAGAAATCACTACTCGTTTTGGTAAGTCTCTTGCCGAGGTTAACAAAATTGATGGTGATACAGTTTCTTTGCAGGTTTTTGCTGGTGGACGTGGTGTTTCTACTGGTGACCAGATAAGATTTCTTGGTCATGATATGCGCGTTTCTTTCGGTGATGACCTTCTTGGACGTATTTTTAATGGTTCTGGTGACCCAAGAGATAACGGTCCGGCTCTTACAGAAAATATGAAAGAAATTGGAGGACCTTCTGTAAATCCTTCTAAACGTATTCTTGCAGAACGCATGATGCGTACAAATATTCCAATGATTGATATGTTCAATACATTGGTTGTTTCTCAGAAGCTTCCTATTTTCTCTATATCTGGAGAACCTTACAATCAGTTGCTTGCTCGTATTGCTATGCAGGCAGAAGCTGATGTAATTGTTCTTGGTGGTATGGGTCTTAAATATGATGACTTCCTTTATTTCAAGAAGACTCTTGAAGAGGGTGGTTCTCTTAGTAAGACTGTTATGTTTATCCATACTGCTGCAGACCCTACTGTAGAATGTATTAAAATTCCTGATATGTCATTGGCTGTTGCAGAGCAGTTTGCTTTGCAGAATAAAGATGTTCTTGTTCTTCTTACAGATATGACTTCTTATGCAGATGCCATGAAGGAAATTGCGATTACACAGGAACAGGTTCCTTCTAATCGTGGTTATCCTGGTGATTTGTATTCTCAGCTTGCAGCTCGTTATGAAAAGGCTGTTGACTTTAAGGGTAGTGGTTCTGTAACTATTCTTGCTGTTACAACAATGCCAGGTGATGATGTTACTCACCCTGTTCCTGATAATACAGGTTATATTACAGAAGGTCAGTATTATCTGAAGGGTGGACGTATTGAGCCATTTGGTTCTCTTTCTCGTTTGAAGCAGAATGTTAATGGTAAAACTCGTAAAGACCATCGTGCATTGATGGACGCTATGATTCGTCTTTATTCTTCTTATAAAGATACTTTGGAAAAGAAATCCATGGGCTTTATGATGAGTAAATGGGACGAAAAGCTTTTGAAATATGGTGTTGCTTTTGAAAAAGAGATGATGGATTTGTCTGTTAATATCTCTTTGGAACAGGCTCTTGATCTTGGTTGGAAGATATTGGCTTCTTGCTTTGATAAAGATGAGACTGGTATTAAGTCTGAATTGATTGCTGAATTCTGGCCTAAAAACTAAAGCGGAGAAGGGTGAATGGCGAAAATTAAGCTGACAAAAAATGAGCAGAAAGCACAGAAAGACCAGCTGAAAATGTATCAGCGTTATCTTCCTACGCTTACTCTCAAAAAACAGCAGCTTCAATCTGAAATCAGGACCATTGATGCAAAGGCTAAGGCTGTACGTGAGCAACGTAAACAGCTGGAACAGGAATTCCAGGTGTGGATAGGTGTATTTGGTGAGCAAGATGCCTTTAAGCCAAATATGGTTACTGTCCGCAATATAAAGAAAGGTACTGGCAATATTGCTGGTGTTACTATTCCAATTTATGAGGGAGCAGAATTTTCAAGAGGTGATTATGATTTATATTCAACACCTTTATGGATTGATTTAGCTGCTGATAGAATGGAAAAGGCTCTTTCTTTAGATTTGGAAGCAAGTGTCCTTGATGAACAGGTAAGGTTGTTGTCTCAGGAGCTTCGCACTACAACTCAGCGTGTTAACCTGTTTGAAAAAGTAAAGATTCCTGAGGCAAAGAGTAATATTAAGAAGATTTCTGTTTACTTGGGAGATCAGCAGGTAAGTGCAGTTGTTCGTTCTAAAATCTCTAAAAAGAAGATTGAAGCTAGGAACGCTGCTGCTGACGCAAAAGCTTCTGATGAACTTGATGAGGGGGCTGAAGTATGATAGTTCCCATGAAGAAAGTGTTTTTAGTTGTTCTTGAAAAAGGACTTAAAGATACTCTAAAAAAACTTAGAAAACTTGGGCTTGTACATTTGGAGCAAGTTGAAGGTGCTGGACCTAAACTTGATTCTTTGAAAAATGAATTAGTTCAAATTCAGAATGCTATTTCTTTGCTTTCTGAACAAAAACCTCCAAAGGGTACAAAAGATGTTCCTGTTTCTACAGATTTACCTATGACTCGTAGGCTTGAAATTGCAAATGAGATTTTGGCTTTATCTGAAAAGAAAAAGGAGTGTCTTGCTCAGATTTCAGCAGATTCTGTTGAATGTGAGAAGTTTGGAAAATGGGGTAGCGTTGATCCTTCTGATTTCGAATATTTGAAAGAAAAAGGTATAATGTTATCTCTTTATGAGATTCCTACTGATCGTTACAGTTCTATAGGAGAAGATGTTGGTACTCTTCTCGTTAACTCTGACAAGAATCAAACAAGATTTCTTGTTATTGGTGAAGATGGTGAGAGAAGTGCCGGTTTACCTCCAGAGGCTTATAAGATTAATTTGCCAACACTTTCTACTGATAAACTCAATGAACGTGTTAAAGAAAACAAGAAAGCTATCAAAGATATTGAAGATAAGCTTCTTGCTGCAAGATGTTATTTGCCTCTTTTGAATGATGCTGCTGAATCTTATTCAAAAGATATTGAATTTGAGACGGTTTATTCTGGAATGGGTAAAGATGCAGATCCAGAGGCTGAAAATGTCCCTCTTGGAGCTTTGGCATGGATTTCAGGTTATATTCCAACAGATGATTTGGAAGCCTTGAAATCAGAAGCAAAGCTTCAGAGTTGGGCATTGCAGTGGCAGGATCCTGCTGATGATGATGAGAATGTTCCTACTAAGCTTAAAAATAACAAGCTTGTAAATCTCATTTATCCTGTTTCAGACTTTTTGGGTACAGTTCCAGGTTATCATGAGTATGATATTTCAAACTGGTTCCTGTTATTCTTTACAATATTCTTTGCAATGATTTTTGGTGATGCCGGTTATGGTGCATTGCTTTCTGTTGTTGCAATATTTGGAATATTCTCAGCTGTTGCTAAAAAGAAAGCTGTTGCTCCTATTATGAAGCTTTTGCTTTTAATTGGAGTTGCAACTATGGTCTGGGGTGCAGTTACTTGTACGTGGTTCGGAATTGACCCTACTAAATTGCCTCCTTTACTAACATCTCTTTCTGTTCCTGCTCTTTCAAATGCAGTTTCAAAAGGTCTTGTTAAAGCAGCTGGAATACCTTCATATCTTAGTGGTGAGCAGTGGGTAAAAGAGAATTTGCAGATATTCTGTTTCTCTTTAGCTCTTATACAGTTGTCTATAGCACATTTGAAAGGAATTGCGAGATATCACAAGTCTCTTAAATGTGTTGGAGAATTTGGTTCTTTGATTATGCTTTGGGGTATGTTCTACATAGTTTTGAGCATGGTTGTAGACGGTGTAAGATTCCCTCTTGGTGCTGAAGGTGCTTTTGTTATTGGTGGTGTGCCTTTACCTACAATCTGTATAGGATTGATAGGAGCAGGCTTCTTCTTGAGTTTCTGTTTTTCTAATTATGCAGGAAGCGTTCTCAAGAGTATACTTGAAAGCTGCAAGAATATAGTTTCAGTATTACTTGGCGTTGTTAACGTATTCAGTGATATTGTTTCTTATATCCGCCTTTGGGCAGTAGCTTTAGCCGGAAGTGCAATTTCTGATACTGTTAATACTATGGCAGGTCCAATGCTTGGAAAAGCTATTTTCTTCTTGGGAATACTTTTACTTGTATTTGGTCATGGCTTGAATATGGTATTAAATGTTTTGTCAGTTATTGTTCATGGTGTTCGTTTGAATACATTGGAATTTTCAACACACCTTGGAATGTCATGGTCTGGCTTTAAATATAAACCATTCAGCGAAAAATAATTATTCGCTGTGGAGTTAATATATAGAATTAGATACCGCTTTTGCGGAAATTAAGGAGTAAATTATGGATTTAGGACAGCTTGGTGCAGGTATTGTAATGGGTATTGCAGCTCTTGGTTCAGCTATTGGTATTGCTATTGCAGGTCAGGCTGCTATTGGTGCTTGGAAGCGTTGTTATATGAATAACAAGCCAGCTCCTTTTATTCTTACAGTTTTTGCTGGTGCACCTCTTACACAGACAATTTACGGCTTCTTGCTTATGCAGACAATGAAGACTGCTGCAGCAGATCCATCTAAGGCTGGATATTTGCTTGGTTTCGGTCTCTTTTCTGGTATTGCAATGGCTGCTTCTGCAGTTGCTCAGGGAAAAGCTGGTGCAGCTGGTAGCGATGCTCTTGGTGAAACAGGAAAAGGTTTTGCTCAGTACATCATGGTAGTTGGTTTGTGCGAAACTGTAGCTTTGTTCGCTATGGTATTCTCTATGATTGCTTGTCAGTCATTGTAATTCGTTCACAAAAATAGCTTACTTGTAATATCATATCTTGCAATTTGTGTAGATTAAAATTGCAGAAGACGGTTCATATAAGAACCGTCTTTTTTTTTATTTATTGTTGATATATAATCTTGATTTATGGAAAAGAAATTTTATAAGCCACGTACAGTGTTTTTAGGTGGAAACGGAAATACAAAAAGAATTGGGATTGGAGGCGATGAGAAAGTCTCTGTCCAGACAATGTGGAAAGAAAGTATATTAAATCTGACATCTGATTCTTTAGATGATATTGTAAGAAGAATTAATATTCTTGAGTCTTTGGGTTGTGATATTTTACGTTTTGCAGTTCCTGATATGGAAAGTGCAGATTCTTTGATAAAAATTGCTGCTGCAACTTCTATGCCATTAGTTGCTGATATTCATTTTGATTACAGACTGGCATTAAAGTGTTTAGATGGAAATGTTGCAGCTATTAGAATTAATCCTGGTAATATTGGAAGCAGGGAAAGAGTTGAAGCTGTTGTTAATGCCTGTAAAGATAAAGGTGCTGCTATCCGCATTGGTGTAAATACAGGAAGTCTTCCTTCTGATTTGGCAAAACAGGTAGAAGAAGGAACTATATCCAGGGCAGAAGCTCTTGCAGAAACTGCTGCACGAGAAGTTGCTGTTTTTGATGAGCTTAATTTTGAGCCTGTTGTTGTTAGTATGAAAGCTTCTTCTGTTCAGGAAACTATTGATGCTAACGAAGTTTTTGCATCTAAATATGATATTCCTTTGCATGTTGGTGTTACAGAGGCAGGACCTCTTATAACCGGTATTGTTAAGAGCACTCTTGCATTCAGTACTCTTTTAAAAGAGGGTATAGGTTCTACGATACGTGTAAGTCTTTCTTCTACTCCTGAAAATGAGGTCATTACAGGTCGTGAAATTCTTCATGAGTGCGGTAAGAGAAATGGAGGTGTAAATATTGTTTCTTGTCCTCGTTGTGGTAGGGTTGGATTTGATGTCCATGGCTTTGTGAATAGATGGCAAAACAGACTTCTTGCAATGGATAAAAATATCACTGTTGCTGTTATGGGCTGTGTTGTTAATGGTCCTGGAGAAGGAAAACATGCTGATATTGGTATAGCAGGTGCAGGTGATAAAGCTATAATATTTAAGAAAGGTAAAATTGTACGAACGATTAAAGCTGAAGATGCCGATAAAGTATTTGGTGAGGAGTTGGAATCATTGTGAAAAGTATTTATCGGATTTTATTTTTATTAATCGCTTGTTTTTATTCAGTTACCTTTTGCGTTTCCCAATCTCCTCAGAAATTAAAAATTGAAGAAGAGCCTTGGAGAGTCCTCGAAAATGCACAATTGGCTTATAATTCAGGTTCTTATGGAGAAGCTATAAGACTTGCAGAAAAGGCCAAGTTGAATAGAATTGCTCAGTGTGAATGGTATAGATATGCATTGAATAGTGCTTTGAGGGTATCTTCGATACAACATGCTGGAGATTCAATCGATAGAGTTCTTCATGCATTGAAAGAAGATGATTTGCGAGATGCAACAAGCATTGTAGAATATTTTATTAGAATTCATACTGCGGATTTCTTTGATAATTCTATATCTAAATTGTTTGATTTTGCGACTAGCCGTAAAGAATATCCTGAAGCTGAATATTTACTAGGAAAAGTATATCAAATTGAATCTGAATATGATTTGGCATTTCATTATTATGATAAAGCCTGGAAAAATGCAGAGTATTTAGATGTACCTGATGAAAAATATGATATTCTTTACTCTATTGCAGATTTAGCATATACAATCTCTGATTTCGATAAATATGAAACAACTTTATTACTTGTCTTAGATTCTGATGAGTCTTTTAAAGATGAATCTTTTATAAATACTTATATGCAGGTGTTGAATAATTCAAGAACTATGACACCTGACAGGTTTTTTCAGCTTTATAGAACTGGAACTGCAAGGTCTATAAAAGCTTGAAACTT
>JAILNT010000206.1 GCA_024691265.1 Treponema sp.
TAATGACAACTCCAGTCAATATTATTCTTCACCCAAGAGAAAATGCTTTTAATATTTTTATAACTTATTTTTTTATTGGTTCTATTCTTAATGCTGCGGTTTGTTTCAGTGTTTACAATCTTCTTATCAAAAAAATTCAGAGAACAGAAAAGAGTATAAGTACAAATCTTCTTATAGAAACAGAGACCTTAGCCTCTGCAACAAAAGAAAGTGCAAAAACCAGTATGGATCAAAGTTCAGCAGTAAAAGAAATTGTTGCAACAATGCATGATTCTTCTGAACTGGCATCAAATATTGGTGATAAAGTAAGACAGGTAAACAGTCTCGCAGAAAAATCCCGTGATGCCGTTCTTTCAGGAAATGAAGCACTTCAAAATAACGTCAGGGAACTTCTTGATATTAGAAATACAAACATGCTCACTATTGAGGGAATAAAAGAACTTAATAAAAAAATCAATGGTATTTGGGACATAATATCCATCATCAATAATGTTGCAGACCAGACCAAAATCATTGCCTTTAATGCAGAGCTTGAAGCCTCAAGTTCAGGAGAAGCCGGAAAAAATTTCCACATAGTTGCTACAGAAATCCGCCGACTATCAGACAATATAATAGACAGTATTAAAGAAATAAAAACTATAATTGAAGAAATACAAAAGGCAGCCGATACTCTGATTTTCGATAGTGAAAAAGGCACTCAACAAATTGATGCAGGTTGTAACAGTGCACATTCCCTAGAAACAGGATTTGAAAGCATTATGAACTCTTCAAAAGCAACTGCAGACAGTTCAAGAGAAATTCTTGAATATGTAGGTCAACTAACAAGTTCAAGCGAGCAAATTTTTATCACTTTACAGCAAATTGCCCATGGAATAGAAAATTTCTCAAAAAATACAGCAAACATTTCTTCCGCATCAGAAAATGTTAAAGAGATTGCAAGCCTTTTGTAAGAGCTTTTATTTCTATATAAAAATGCCAATTCTTTATAGACTTTTATAAGACAAAAAGAATTGGCATATAATTATTAACTATATAATTCTGCGTAATTTTCCATGATTTCTGCAAGCTCATTTGAAGAATCTGAAAGTAATGAAGCTGCATAATACAAAGCTATAGCAGATTCAGTTGTAAGGCGTCCCATAGGAACAGCACCTTCTCTCCATACACTTGCACTTGTAACATAGTTAGAAAAATTTATTTTACTTTCCTGCTGCGATGTACAATATATATGGCAACCTTTTCTTCTACCTTTTAGTAATATATTCTTCAATGTGTAATCTCCATGACGCATATTACCAGTACCAGAAGCATAAAGTTCAAGGAAGAAAGTATCTAAATTTTCATCAATAAGCTGCTCATATCTATCAGATTTAAAGCCAGGATAAGTTCTAAATACAAGCATTTTATTTGCACTATCTTCAATCAGACGGCTCATTACAGAACTGTCTGGCTCGGTAATAGTTGCAAATTGAAGTGCCAAAGGTCCGCTTTCTGTAAATACAGCTTCTTTTAAATTCCAGTTTCTAAATCCGTCTTCTGTAGGCTTTTCAAATTTTAGATTTAAAGGAGAAAGGACTTTGCCATTATAAACAACATAAACTCCATTTCTCTTTTCTTTTGCAACTTTTATAGCCATTTGTAGATTTTTCTTAGCTTCTTCAGGAGAATCCTCTGGAATACTATTACTTGCTGTAAGTACAACAGGTACAGACATATCGCTAAAAAGCCAATAAAGTAAAGCAGCCGTATATGGTAAAGTATCTGTTCCATGTACTACAACAATACCGTTTGCACTTCCTGCTGATATTCTATTGCTGATTTCAGAAATTAAGACCGCAAAATCCTGTGGCTCCATTTCTTCGCTCAAAAGGGAACGAACCGTAGCAATTTGTACAGGTATTTCAGGAGCGGCAGAATGACAAAGTTCTTTAAGTATTTGTTCATTACCGCTTTCAATTGACCCATCTTTTCTTCTATGTGCTGTCATAGCACCACCCATACCAAGAACATAAACAATGCTTATCTGAAGTTCTTGTTTTATAAGGGCTTTTACAGTAAGAGGTACGGCTCTGCCACCAGTTTCTTTCATTACTATGCCTGTAAGATATTCAAGAGGTGCCATGTCTCCCATTTGTAATCTACGGCAACTGGAACGATTTTCAGAAAGAACCATATGAACATAAGGCATTATTTTCTTAGGGTCAGAGATTTGCATTTTATTGGAACTGCTTAATATCTCATCAACAGTCATTCCTGTTTCACCCATTTTTTGAATAAGGTCTTTTGCAATTCCACTATGAATTTTCTGAGAAGCAAGATATTTTATTACTTCTGCAAAATTTTCAGGTGTAAATAAACTTTCAGAAATAGCTATGCCTTTGAAATTCAAGAATCGCATAACCTCACTTGCAATCCAATGAGCAGCCATAAGAGGTTCTGCCCCGCAAGCTACAGCTTTTTCATAAAAATCAGCCCTGTCTTTATCATCACAAATAAACTCTGAACGGAGACGGGAAAGTCCATATTGCTTTCTAAACCTTAAGCGGCGGTCTTTAGGTAATTCCATTACAGGTATATTCAGATTGTCTATCAAAAATGCTACAGGTATTTCTGTATGTGGCTCATAATCTTCAAAACGGCGATTTTCATGCTTTCTTGCCTGCCAGCTTTCAGTTACATTTTGTTCTGCATTCCAAAGACGGCTTTCATCAGCAACAATTCCACCTGATGATAAAATATTCTCCTGCCGGCTTGTTTCCATATTTATAGCCTTTCTTACAAAGTTAAATGAATTGAGATTTCTTAATTTTACATAATAAGCTGGTAAAGAAGGATAATCTGCCAAGGCTACATAAGCATTACTTCTAATTCCATCATCTTTCATTCCAGGAACCATAAGATGTAAATACTGCATAAGGCGTTTTAATTCATCAAGAAAAAGTTCTGCTTCTTCACCCAATTCAAAAGAAGCTGCCGTTTTTAATCTAAGGCTAGGACAACCTGCATAAGTGAAATCCATATGTGTTTGCCCTGAAGAATGTGTAAGTCTACCACAATCTTCTTCTATTCTCATTTCTTCTATATTTATTTTCTTTGCTTTCTGATGGAACATAATATCAAGACTTCCTCCCTTTGCAATAGAGAGAGAATAGCCTGTTATTTTTTTATCCTCAGGTATTTTTGGCAATGTTCCCGTAAGACGCTCAAGCGTACTTTTTTCGTTTATGCTGCATTCCAATGCCTTTGCCAGTGCACCTATTTTTTTTAGAACCTCTGTTTTTACCGTATACCCATCTCCTTCGGGTATGAAAACGCCAGGAACGGAATCAAGTAATATTCTTGTCTCAAGATAGATAAACGATTGATACATAAACGACTCCATGTATAAAGAATTACAAAAAATGAAACAAAATTCCTTAAAAGTATACCGTTTTAACAAAAATTATGATATACTTCTACCTTACGGATTTTATACAGCATTGACAGGAGTTCCTTTGTGAATAAAAAAGACTTTCCCAAAATCCATTTCTATGATCAGGATTTTGTTGACATCTATGACAAATCCTGGTCTTGGATTGTTGATTATTGGTTAGACCCATTGACAGGGGAAGCGTCTTCCGATGGTTATTTTATTTATCCAGAACATGACAAAGACCATCTAGAAAACTGCAGACTTGTATTAGACCAGTTTGAGGCTATTTTCTCCTCATTTTTTCTTGTCTATTCAAACAGAAACTTTCCAGCAAATCAGAATCTGGACTACTTCTACAAAAAGCAGGAAGAGAACGGCGCTATAAGATGGAAGTATGACACCAAAACAGGAAATGCAATTCTAGACGATTCAAATCCAGAAGGTGTAGGTATGCCTTTATTTGCATGGGCAGAGTTTAACCTCTACCACAAATCTGCAAATAAAAGACGTATAAAAGAAGTTATGCCTATACTCCAAAAATATATGGAGTGGCTGGATAATACTTTTAAGCAGGAAAATGGTTTATATGCCGTTCCTATAGCTGCAACAACAATGTATAACTCACCTAGAAAAGATGCCTGTTATCTTGTTGATTTTAATGCGGCAGTTGCAATAAATGCAGCTCATATGAGTGCATTGGGAGATATTTTAAACGATAAAGATTTAAGCTTCCAATACAAAAGAATGTATTTCAGTCTTAAAACAAGAATTAATAGCATGATGTGGAACAGTGAAACAGGTTTCTATCATGACCTTGATAAAGACGGAAACAGATTAAATCAAAAAACAATAGCCGGCTTCTGGCCTCTTCTCGCAGAAATTCCAAATGCAGATAAAGCTGACCAGCTTATTGCTCATCTTTCTAACCCTGCAACATTCGGAACTGACCACCCATTCCCAAGTTTAAGTGCAGACAGTGCAGAATTCAATGAATTCGGAGATGAATTCAATGGTTCTGTTTATCCGGCATTCAACTTTGTAGTTATAAAAGGTCTTGAGAAGTATCAAAGATATGACCTTGCTCGTGAATGTGCAATAAGGCATTTATACTACGTGCTTGAAGCTCTTTCTCCTGCTAATAGTAAGGAAAAGGGTTCTTTGTATGAAGCATACTTGCCATGTAAGGAAGGTCCGGCAACATCAAAAACAAATCCAAACTTCCCAAGAAAGAAGTATTTGCACACTGTTGCTCTCTCTACAATAACATTGATGATTGAAAATGTTATAGGACTTTCAATAAGTCTTCCAAGAAAGACTGTTGATTGGGTTATTCCTAATCTTGAAATAATGGGTATAGAAAATCTTTCCCTAAAACGTAACTTTATTACAATTCTTTCTAACAAGAGTCAAAGAGGTTGGGAAATACAGATGGAAAGTGAAAAGCTTTATTATTTCACAATCAACATTCTTGACCAGAAGAAAAAGACACTTCCTATTCCTTCAGGCAAGTGTTCTATGCTCATAGATAAGCTGTAGGGACCAGCTGCAGATGATACTGCGATAGAGAAATAGCATGACAAAACCTGTAGCCGTTATAGAAATAGGATCAACCGGAGTAAGGCTTCTTGTTGCTCAGTCTACCAACGGCCACAAGAATGAAATACTAGATAAATCTGAATGGCCGGTATCATTAGGACGTGATGTATTTACGACAGGCACAATAAGTAGAAACACTCTTCTTTTGTGCCTGCAAATACTCAAGCGTTTTGTAGAACAGTTAAAAGGTCACGGCATAAAAGCTGAAGAAACAACTGTAATAGCAACAAGTGCAATAAGAGAAGCTTCTAACAGAGACCCCGTTGTAGATAGAATAAAAGTCACAACGGGTTTTACAGTTCAAGTCATAGACGGTATTGAAGAAAATCGACTTATGTATCTTGCTGTAATGGATAGTCTCAAATATGAAAATATAAATGTTCAGCAACATAACAGCATAATAATAGAAGTAGGCGGTGGTTCTACAGAAATAATGCTTATAGAAAAAGGCAGAGTTGCCGGAGCACACAGTATGAGGTTAGGTACTGTTATTATAGAACAGCAGCTAAATACTATGCTTGGAGCTACTGATGATGCTAAGCATTATATAAATGAGTTTATAAGCAATACAAAAGATACTCTTAACTATGAACTCAATCTAGGAAATATCCAGCAGTTTATAGCAGTAGGTGCAGAAGCAAATCTTGCAGCCCGTGTTATAGACAGAAATAAAAATACCAGTTGCCATTTTATTGATAGAGAAAGTTTTGAATCCTTTATAGAAGAAGTTCAAAAATTTCCTTCTATTGAAGAAAGTATGGCTCATTTTCAAATCTCTCATAGTGAAGCACAAGGACTATTATTAAGCCTTGTTATCTATCAACAATTCATGAAACTTACAAATGTTTCAATGATTATTGTACCTGAAACAAGTATAAGGGAAGGTCTTATAATAAGACAGACTGCTTTTGATGCCAGAGAAATAAAGGCTGAATTTGATGAACAGATAATAGCATCAGCAAGGAACCTGCTTAGGAAATACAGAGGTGATGAAAAGCATGCTGATTTTGTAAGAATGATATGCTTAAAAATATTCGATACATTGCATGCTGAATTGGGAATTGAACAGGACGCTAGAAGTATTTTGGAAGTAAGTGCAATGCTTCATGATATAGGAATGTTCATAAGAGCCAGTGACCATGAAATACACAGTAAATATATAATATCTCATTCTGAAATATTTGGGCTTAATAAAGATGAAATAACGGTTATTTCCCAAATAGCAAGTTATCATAGAGGTTCTTTACACCCTCAAGAAGATTCTCAATATAAATCATTACCAAGAAGCGACAGACTTATGATATTAAAGCTTGCTTCGATATTAAGAGTTGCAGATGCATTGGATAGAAGTCATCAACAAAGAATAAAAGATTTTACTCTTTCATTATCATCAGACAGTTTGACTATAAGAGTAAAAGGAAATCCTTATATAATATTAGAGAAGATGGCAATTACAGATAAGGGAGACTTGTTCGAATCTGTATTTGGTTACAAAATAGTACTTGTATAACAATAGAACAAAGAGATATATGAAAGAGATAACACCGCTTTTTTTTAACAGAGAGCTTTCCTGGATTGAATTTAATGCAAGAGTTCTTCATGAAGCTTTTAGAAAAGATTTACCTCTAATAGAAAGATTAAGATTTATTGCTATCGTATCCAGCAATTTTGATGAATTCTTTCAAGTAAGAGTTGCAGCTATAAAAAGACTTTACAGAGTTGCTCCACATCATAAAGATTCTTCAGGACTAACTCCAGAAGAATTATTGAAGCAGATATCTATAAGATGTCATCAAATAATAAAATTGCAGCATAGTTGTCTTTCAAATGATGTGCTACCAGAACTTGCTAAAAAAGGATTGGAATATGTTCCTCCTGTTTCTTATACAGAACAACAAAAAAGTTTTCTTGAAAAGCTATTCAAAAAAGATATTCTTCCTGTTCTTACCAGTATAAGGACTGATACAATTTTCCCTAATACAGAAAACATGAGGTTATATGCAGCTTTCTTATTAGAAAACATACCTGGTATTCATTACAACACTAGAGTTTTTGATGCACCATTAGATTCTCAGATTTTAGGTTTAGTTCCTATTCCTTCTAATATACAGAGAGTAATATGGCTGCCTTCAGCTTCTAATACAAAAGCTTTTACAGTGTTAGACGACCTTATAATGACTTTTGGAACGCAAATGTTTCCAGGCTATTCTACAAAAGAAACTCTGATATTCAAGGTTGCAAGAGATGCTGATTTTTCTGTTAATGAAGAAGGCGATAATCTTACAAAAGAGATGCAGGAAGTTTTGGTAAAACGCCGTTCATCGTTTGCTGTAAGATTGTTATGCAATGCAGCAAGTCCTGTAATAACAAAGATTCTCATTGAAAAACTTCAGCTTACAAATGATGATGTATATGAATTTCCGGGGCTTATAGATCCTTCTACTTTATTAAACGGTATAGAGAATACAAAAGAAGCAGAACCTTTAACATATCCTAATTGGAGTAATTACAATCCTATATCATTACCAGATGATAAACCTTACTGGGATACATTAAGACAACATGATGTATTACTTCATGTTCCTTATGAATCTTATGAACCTGTAATTAAGTTTTTGAATGATGCAGCTAATGATGATAATGTTCTTGCTATAAAAATGACTTTATACAGAACAGGTAGCCATAGTCCTGTGGTAAAAGCATTGGAAAAAGCTGCAAAAAAAGGAAAACAAGTAACTGTATTTGTTGAATTAAAAGCAAGGTTTGATGAAGGAAGAAATATAAGCTGGGCAGAAGAACTTGAAAGGGCTGGAGCCATAGTAATATATGGAATTGTTGGTTTAAAAGTTCATGCCAAAATGCTTCTTATAATAAGAAGGGAAAGTGATGGGCTTAGAAGATATGTTCATTTAAGTACAGGAAACTATAATCCTAAGACCGCAAAAACTTACAGTGATATTTCTATATTCACTTCAAATTCTGAAATTGCAACTGATACAACTTTATTTTTTAATGCTATATCAGGTTATTCACAATTCCTTACATTAAAGCATTTATATATGGCTCCTATCAATCTGAAAGGAAAGATTCTTTCTATGATAGACAGGGAAATACACTGTTCAACACCTGACCAGCCAGGTCTTATAATTGCAAAAATGAATAGTCTTGGTCATGAGGGCGTAATAAAAGCTCTTTATGCAGCAAGCCAGGCAGGTGTACAGGTTCTTTTAAATGTAAGAGGTATTTGCATGCTTGTTCCAGGTGTAAAGGGAATGAGTGAAAATATAAAAGTTGTTTCTATTGTGGATAGATATCTTGAGCATAGTAGAATATTTTACTTCAAAAATGGAGGTGCAGAAGAACTGTATCTTAGTAGTGCCGACTGGATGCCTAGAAATCTTGAAAGACGAGTTGAAATGATGTTTCCGGTTGCAGATAAAAATCTTTTTAAGGTTGTAAAAGATACTTTGGATATTTATTTTAAGGATAATAGTCATAGTTATCTATTACAAAGCGATGGCACTTGGAAAGCATCAAAACCAGATAAAAAAGAAAGTATAGAAAGAGCACAGGAAGTTCTTCATAAGAAATATAAAAAACAGGCTGATTTATATGAAAAACAGCCAAAAACAGAATTTATAGTAAGACGTAAATAAAAAAATGCACTTCTTAAAATGGTTTTTGAAATAAAGCCAAATTAGAAGTGCATTAAATCTTTTATTTTAGTTAATTATTATTACTGATTTACAGCTTTACGTTCTGTTGAAACATACTTTTCTTTTGACTGCTTTGCAAAAGTTCTAACACCTTCAACTACAAGAACTACAGCAAGAATTGCCATTGCTGCAGCAAAGAAAAGCTGGAAGTAATGTCCCCATGCTGGGTCTTTAACAGTAAATTCATTCTTAGCAAGAAGCTTGCACTGTTTTATTACTGTAAGAACAAGCTGAGTTAATGTTGCAGAAAGCATGAATACTGTTGGAATAAAGAACATTTTATTGTTTTTTCCAACTTGACCAAGCCATGCAGCTACAGCCATTAAAGCAATACCGGCAAGAAGCTGATTTGCAGAACCGAACAAGCTCCAGATTTGAGAAAGGCTCAAACCTCCAAGTATACAACCAACAATTACCATAAAGGCTGTTCCTAATAAAGGATTTGCAAGTGCCTTACGTACTGGATTTTTTGCATCTTTCCATGTTTCTTCATTTTCTGTAAGGAACAATTCAGAAAACATGAAGCGGCTCAAACGAGTTGCAGAATCAAGAGATGTAAGGGCAAATACAGATACGGCTAAAGTAAGTAAAGCTTTTATTGAATTGTAGATATGAGTATCTTTATTTCCAAACATAAAAGCTATACCAGAACCAAAGGCTGTTGCAGGAGAGCCATTAAATACGAACAAACCGGCATCATTCTTTGTGATAAATTCCTTAGAAATAACTCCAACTGCTATTAAAGAAATAACTCCAAGAGCTGATTCAATAAGCATTGAACCATATCCAATTGCCTTTGCATGACTTTCACTATCAAGCTGTTTTGAAGATGTTCCAGAAGCAATTAATGAATGGAATCCAGAACAAGCTCCACAAGCTACTGTAATGAACAAAGCTGGGAACATTGTACCTATTTTCTGCTCCCAACCTGTAAATGCAGGAAGATTAAATACAACTCCACGAGAAGCTCCTGTAAATGCAGAAAGTACAATTCCTACAAGAGCTATTGCCATCATTCCATAAAGAAGGAATGAAGAAAGATAGTCACGAGGCTGAAGCATAATCCAAACAGGAATTAAAGAAGCTACTGCTATATAAAGACCGATAAGGACAATCCATGTTGTACGCCCCATTGCAAGTCCTACATTAAGTCCGAGAACAATTATACCAACAATTGCAACTATACCTGCTATTGTAGCTGGAAGTGTTTTTACACCGAATCTATTTGTAAGGACTCCATAAACAACTGCGAGTACTATAAATAAGAAAGATATCATAGCTGTTGTCTGGTTTCCTGTAGGATTAAGTACAAAACCAAACTGGGCTTTCATTCCCTGAGCAAGCTGTTCAGCTGTAGGTGCTACTGTAAGGAATGTTGAAGCAACTACATTTACAAAAGATGCTATAACAAGAATCAATACAAGAAGTGCAAAAATTATAAACAATTTCTTTGCAGTTTTTCCCATTGAATCTTTAATGATTTCTCCAACTGACTTTCCATCATGACGAATAGAAGCAAACAGAGAACCGAAATCCTGCAAACCGCCAAAGAAAATACCACCAACTATACACCAGAGGAATACAGGCACCCAACCAAATACCGCAGCCTGAATAGGACCATTGATTGGACCTGCACCGGCAATCGATGAGAAATGGTGTCCCATAAGGACAGCAGGTTTTGCAGCTACATAATCCACTCCATCAGCTTTTTCAAAAGCAGGTGTTTTCTTTTTTGGGTCAATACCCCACTGCTTTGCAAGCCATGAACCATAACCTACATAACCAACAAATAATAGAGCTATTGCAGCAAGGATAATAAGTAATGCTGTCATTTATCTCCTCCAAGACAAACTATTTTTTTATATTTTGGAATACTTCTTTAAAATTACGTCCGGCTTTGTTATAAGCTAAACGACTTGAAGAAGTCTCCAGAATTACCAATCTGAAATTACTCCAGCCATAAAAACTAAAATAATATGATTTATGAAGTTTGATTTTATTAATTGTGTTAAATACATCTTCAGTAACATTCTCTGCAAGAATAATAAGTGCAATATCACTATTTTTATGTCCTGAAAATGGTTTTACTTTAGATAGTCCTGTTGTCCAGGCTTTTTCTTTTAATTCATGTAAACGGGGTAGGTCTAGATTATCTTCTAATGCGAAATAGACGTATTCATTAGAGTCAACTTCTGCAAGCTTTGCTGCTTTTACAAGAAAATACTGTTCAGCATGAGAGTGGAACTCTGCTTCTGCAATAAAGGGACTACAGACATTATCCACATTAATATCATAATAAGCTTCAAATGAATGTAATACCCTAGAGAAAACGTCATTGTTTTTCATAATCTTTACTGTGAATAAAGATTAATAGTATGTGTAAAAAATGTCAATAAAGAAACTTTAGTAATATTAAAGATTCAATTTAATTATCACTCAAAAAAGCCTTTATTTCATCAAGTTTATTAAGTGCAATATTTCTTCCTATCTGATATATTCGCCTTAATTCATTTACATTTTTTTCTGTACGGCTAATTCCAAGACTTTCAGGAGGGCAGATTACGAATGTATTTTTTTCTTTAGCCTTATTAAAAACATACTTTGTTTCATCATTATACATAATATGTCTATTTTCCATAGCCTCTATCATCTTTGGATATTTCTTCATTAAGAAACGAATTAAGGGCATAGCTTTATTAGGCTTTTTAACAAAATCCTCAGGCTGTGTAAGAATTACAAGATTTTTTTCATAACCAATCGATTCAAAATATTTCAAAGGAATTGAGTCAGAGATACCACCATCAAGATAACCTTCTCCATCAAGTTCTACAATTTTTGAAACAAGAGGCATAGAAGCAGATGCTCTCATGTAATCCAATTCTTTTTTATCACAAGTATCCAACTTTTTATAAAAAGGGAGTCCTGTATTAACGTTTGTTGCTACAATCCAGAATTCCATGGGATTATTTCTATAAGTTTCATAATCAAAAACATCTAATTCATTTGGAATCTTGTTATAACAAAAATCTGCATTATAAAGATTTCCACTTGATATAAGAGATGCAAAACTGCAATATCTTGAATCATGAGCATATCTACAATTATAGCGGATAGCCCGCCCTATTTGCTTTGATTTATAATTACAGCCAAAAGATGCACCAGCAGATACACCTATTGCACCATCAAACTTAATATCATTTTCCAATAAAACATCTAAGACACCACACGTAAACATTCCACGCATGGCTCCACCTTCTAATACAAGTCCTGTTTTTTTAATATCCATACAGAAATATTAGGTCAAATAGAGATTTTAGACAATATTCATAAATATTTTAGAAAAAATATAGCTCACAATAATGATAGAAATTTTGTGTTGATAACAAAAGTTTCATTAGAAAAAATATTTTTTTTCTCTTATTATAATATATAGACAATTTTTAAGCCGGCTTATTTAAAGCGTGAAATTCAAGAGGTAGTGCTTACACCTCACTAAGGGAATTTTACGCTTTTTTTTATTTCAGGAGTTACTTATGAGAAAGATTGTGATTAAAACCTTACTTATTTTTTCAACGCTAGCTGCCATTTCATGTAAATCGGTAAACAACCTTGAAAAAACAATCGAGCCACACTCTCTTGCAGAGCTAGAAGCTTCTGCAAGAAAAGGAAATACGATGGCTTTAGTTGACCTTGGACTTTTATATGAACATGAAAATGTTCCAGGACATGAATATTCCTTTGAAGATTTTCCTTTAGATTATGATAAAGCTGCTTCTTATTTTGAAAAGGCTTCTGAAAAAGGTAATATGAAAGCTCCAAGACATCTAGGACTAATATATAAAAACGGTCTTGGAAGCTATGAACAAAATTATGAAAAAGCTGTAGAACTATTTAAGCTTGCAATGGAAAGAGGAGACAGTACAGGAACTCTTTTGTACGCAGACATGCTATATGACGGGCTCGGAATTGAAAAAAATCAGTCTGAAGCTATAAAACTCTACCAGAAATTAGTTGATGAAAAAGCCCATGACGAAGAAAAAGCAGCTTTAAGAATTAATGGCATTCGGGAAATATCTACAATAGCAGAATGCTTTGGAGACGGTCAAAAGGTTTCTTCTATTGTAATTGAATATGCAGATTCTATTGACAAAGCTTCTGTAAGTAAAGAAACATATTCTGTTGAAAATCGCAGCATTGAAAGTGTATTCGTAAACAACAAGGCTGAAAAAACTGTAGAGAATTTATATAGCTCAGGTAAATTTGTTATAATAAACCTAAAATATGAAAATAAATGGGATTTAACAAATGGAAAAATGCCTGAAAGACCTAAAGAAGAAAATAATAATTCAGGTCCCGTTTTTGATGATGAAGGACAAGCTGTAGATTTATCAGTAAGTCTTACACAAGTTAAAGATATAAAAACAAGTGAAGGTAAAATAATAAAGGCATTAGATAAAGCTCTAGTATCAACTTCTTCTAAAGAACTTGTAATTGAAGATTTTGAGAAAAAATATTTTACTGACGAAGAAACAAAAATTACACTTCCCTATTTTGTCTATCTTCCTGAAAACTATAGTAAGGATAAACTATACCCTCTTGTTTTCTTTGTTCCAGATGCAAGTGCTGATACTGCAATTGAAAATGCAACTCTCACTCAAGGTAATGGTGCAACAGTATGGGCAACGAAAGAAGAACAAGCTAAACATTCCTCAATTGTAATTGCCGTACAATATCCTGCATCTGTAGTAAAAGAACACGGAGCTCTTACAACTGACGAAAATGTCTGGACAGAAGGCTTAACTGCAGTAGATAATCTTCTACACTTTGTAATAAAAGAGTATGCCGTTGATACAAATCGTATTTACGGTACAGGTCAATCACAAGGCTGCATGACAAACATAGCACTATCTGATAAATACCCAGAACTCTTCGCCGCTCAATTCCTCGTTGCAGGTCAATGGAATGTAGAAGAAATGGCAGCAATGAAAGATAAAAAACTCTGGATAATTGTTTGTCAGGGAGATGAAAAAGCATACCCTGGAATGACTTCAGCCTTAGACCTATGGGAAAAGCTAGGTGCAAAGACTGCAAAAGGTCAAACAATGTGGAATCCTAAAGCTTCTGCTGATGAAATGAAAAATAATGTAAATGAAATGCTTTTAAAAGATGCTGACATCAGAATGAATGTATTTGAAGGAGGAAGCCACATGTATACATGGACTCTTGCCTATAATATCGAAGGGATAAGAGATTGGCTTTTTTCTCAACATAAATAAATTTTATTTTATATAGCACGCTGTTTCATTTTTATATTGATGATATAATCCTCCTTATTGAAATCAACAGGGAGGATATGGATTTATATGAAAATCGTATCTAAAGCATTTTTATCGGCAATGTTTTCTATTGCAGCAGTATTTGCAGTTACATCTTGTGCAAGCACAGGAAAATCAAATGCAGCTGCAAAAGAAGTAGAAGCAGCAGTACAAATTGTTGAAGCAGAAGTTTCTTCAATAAGTAAGTATGGAAACTGTAGTTTGAATATTACAGGAAAAGATTTGGAAGTTGCAGGAATTGCAGCAGGTGATATTGTATTTGCAAAAGTATCATCTACAGAAATCAAAGACATTCCTGTTGGAACAAACTACAGTGATGTAGACAGAGGAAATACACTTCTAAAGATTGGTAGTGAAAATGTTGAACTTGCAATCAACATGGGAAATTTTGCTAAAACATATTCAGCAGAAGTTGGTACAAAAATTACTCTTAGCCTTTCTGGAAAAGGAGAGTATCTTCAGCAGTATGAAATAAGACAGCTAAAGAAGAGCCAGAATCGTGAAGATTATGCTTCTGATGAAGTATTTGCAAATTTCCGCAACGTAACAGCTGGAAAAATTGCTGCAGGTAAACTTTATCGTTCATGCAATCCTGTTTTAACAGATGCAAGAGCACCATTCGCAGAAAAGCTTGCAAAAGATAATGGCATTAAGGTTGTATTGAACCTTGCTGATTCTACAGAAAGTGCAAAAGAAGGACTTGAAAAAGCTCCTTACTACAAATCTCTTGCAGATGCAGGTAATGTTGTATTCCTTAATATGGGAGTATCTTTTTCTGACCAAGACTTTATTGAAAAACTTCGCACAGGTCTTACCTTCCTTGCAGAACACAAAGAAGGTCCTTATCTTATCCATTGTAATGAAGGAAAAGACAGAGCAGGTTTTGTAGTATCAATTCTTGAAGCTATTAATGGTGCATCTCTTGCAGAAATGACCGAAGATTATATGCTTAGCTTTGAAAACTATTTTGGAGTTAAGAAAGATACAAAACAGTATGAGCTTATCGGAAAAACAATCATCGACCAATTCAAAGATATTAATTCTGGTAAAGATGTATCTGATAAAGATGTTGCAAAGGTAACAGAAGATTATCTTATTAATACTGTAAAGATGACAGCAGAACAGATTGCTGCTATAAAAGCAAATCTTCAATAAGATTTTATAAAAAAAGAACGACTGGTGAAAATAATAAGCAGCAGTCGTTCTTTTTTATTTTAATAAATATTACATAACAGCAGCAAACAATTTTCTTATCTGTACAATTGCATTATAAATAATAGGAAATTGTTTTCCAAAAGAAATATCGCATTTACTTTCCAATTCTTTCCAATTTGAAACAATAAGGTTTGTATCGCTTTCAATA
>JAILNT010000038.1 GCA_024691265.1 Treponema sp.
CTTTAAATCCATAGAAACATATGATGAATCTGGTAGGTTAACAAAATTACAACAGCTCGATAATGATAAAATATATGAAGAAAGTTATGAATATGACACTAAAGGTAATATAATTCATGAGAAAGAAAATACAGGCTTTGAAATATGGAATAGTTATGATGATGAAAACCACCTTATTTATTCAAAAGATAATAAAAATGTCGAAACCTGGTATGAGTACGATGCTAAAAAGAAAAATCTTTTGCATAAATTAGATAGTCAAAATAATCAAACCTGGTATGAATATGATTTTTTTGATAATCTTATCCACATAAAAGAAAGTTCTGGTAATAAATATTGGTACAAATATGATGAAGCCGGTCATAAAATATCTGCATATTGTAATTCAGGTGTTGAAAGCACTTACGAATATGACAAGAAAGGCTTTTTAGTATACGAAAAAGAAGAAGGCAATGATGGCAAAAAGCTAAATGAATGGTGGTATGCTTATACAAAGGAAGGAAAACTCTCTAAAAGAATGATTAATAGATATATTCCTACAGATTTATATGAATATGATAAAAACGGTAATCTTATATACGAAAAGAATTTCAATGACTATGAGATTCTTTGTGAAATAGACTATTGGGATAATGGAAAAATAAAAGAAAAACGCGTTTTCAAGACATTTTAGAGAAAGTTCTGTAAGCTAAGCTCTATTTGCAAAAAAGACCTATGACGACATTCCAGATGTATTCTTTGAAAAGTTTTCGATACCATGAGCAATCTGTTGCAGAGATAGAGAAATCTTTGAAGTTGAAGAAGCCAGCTGATTTACATCATTTTTAATTTTCTCCTCCTCATTTTCTGTTTTTATAGAAGGAATCATGATATTACCAAATCCTTTTTCCAGAGACTTAGCATTTTCATAACTAGCAACAATTTGCTTGGTACCCTTTTCACTACCAAGAATAAGTTTATCTGATGCCTTTTGAATCTCGCTTATAACGTCTTTTATTTCCTTAATGCTATCGATAATGGTATTAGACAGACGACGAATTTCTGTTGCAACAATGTGGAAATTCTTGCCGGCTTCTCCAGAACTTGCAGCTTCAAGTTCTGCATTAAAAGCAATGATTTTAGTCTGATCAGCTACATTTTTTATTATACCAACAATGTCCCAGATACCATTTATCTTTGAATTGAGGGACTTAATTCCCTCGATTGTAAGGGTATTTATGTCCCTGATTTCCTGCAAATCCCTTACATTACTGCTTAAAGCCTCACTACCAGAACGTACTGCTTCCTTAATACTGTTAACTGCTTCCCTAATATCTTTTTCGTGATCTTGATTTGCAAGATGAAGGACATAATGATGGCAATTTTCTCTACGATTAAGTCCGTTGTATATAGCTATAGCCATCTGTTCGCAACCTGAATAACCGCAAGCAGAACAATCGTAAAAGTCTTTTTTAGAATACTTACCCATACTATGATAAACCTTCTGCAATTCATCATTACTAGGGATTTTTATAAATTTACTTACATTTTGGCTACGGTCATGATAGTTTCGCTCATAAATTTCAGGCTTCCAGTATGCATTAACAGTTTTATCCAGCTTTTTAAGAGAGAACTTGTGTCCACGTTTGCCTAAAGTCTTCCATTTTACCTGTCTTTCAACAGCCCTCTTTTCTACCAACTCTTCCATCTCATCTAGTGGCATTTTACTATTAGGTGTTCCGCTGCCTTTATTACAGCCGTTTTCACAGTTAAGACAATCTACAAGCTGATAATATGGAGTCTTTCCCGAAGAAAGCATATTGTCTAAACCTGAAAGATATTCAAAAACCCCTGGTTGTCCTTCGATTTTTCGAGTTTTGGAAGAAATTCCAGGGACAAAGCGTTCTGCCGTTCGCATGAGACCACCTGGAGTAGAATATAATACAGCTCTTTCTGCCATAGGATTGTCATAGTCAATTTTTGGAAATTTTGCCAAATCTATTCCCTTTTCCTTAAAATAGCTATCTAGATTTCTCATGGTTATATTGTAGTCTCCACGACCATTTTCATCAAATTCACGCCGCTTAGCAAAACATGGAGAAATAACTGCAACCTTGCAATCTTTATATTGAGGATAAAAATTACGTATGCACTCTACAGTGTGAGCCATTGGACTATCAGCTTTTGCAAGATAAGGAATTAAATCCGGATGATAAATTTCAATAAAGCTAACCAAAGCCGGACAAGGCTGAGATATTATGACATTAGGATTTTCACTTTTTATCTGCTCAATATAACTTTTAGTTGTAAGCTCTGCACCAAAGGCAACATCAAAAACAGCCCTTACACCAATAGACTTGAGCCAGCCATTTAGTTCAAGCTCTTTTCTGGCAAAAGTTACAGCTACAGCAGGTGCAACTATAGCAACAATTGGAACACCATCTTTTAAATCTGAAAAGAAATACTCAATATCGTCTATACCCCTTCTAGCTCCATGTACACAGGCATCAATACAAGTGCCACAGCCAATACAAAGATCGTGATTAACAGACACATGATCTCCAGATCCATTATTACACATTTTAACAGGGCAAACGCTAATACAGCGATGGCAGTTACAACACTTTTCAGGATCTACATAAATTACTGGTCTAAGATGTTCC
>JAILNT010000084.1 GCA_024691265.1 Treponema sp.
ATACGTAAGTCTTTTACTCCACCTCTTAATACTGATGCAGGGAATGATATAAAAGGCTTACAAGCTTCTATTTCATTGGGAATCTGAGCCATATTCTGATGATGACGATGAAGAAGACGAAGACGATGATGAAGACGAAGACGACGATGATGAACTAAAACGAGATATCATTGATATGGGCTATACATATTGGGAACCAGAAAAACTCAATGACAATGATAAAGTCCCTCTTATAATCTGGCTTCATGGCATAGCGGAAGGTGGAGAAAATCCTTATATACCGCTTTTATCTTGTAAAGTATCAAATCTTACAAATGATAACATACAGAGCTATTTTGGCGATAAAGGAGCTTGTATACTTGTTCCTCAAGCAAAAACTTCATGGCTTGAATCTACTTCAAAAGATATATTTGGTAATAGACTTTGGGTTGTTGTTGATATGAAAAACACTGTAAAAAAATTTACGGGAAGAGTATCAACACTTATAACTGAAAATTTCTCGTTAAAATCAGGAAATAAAGATAATGTACCTGCTGCTAGTGTTTCTTATTATACGGAGGCATTAAAGGCTCTTATAGATGACTATGTTGCAGCTCGTCCTTATATAGACAAGAATAGAATCTATATCATGGGAGGCTCTGCTGGTGGATATATGGTTGTGAATATGTGTATTCAGTATCCTGATTTTTTTGCTGCTGCTGTTCCTTGCAGTGAGGCGTATCCTGATGCAAAGATAACCGGTTTTCAGTTGGATATTCTTGCAAAGCAGCATATTTGGTTTGTACATGCTAAAAATGATAAAACAATATCTCCTGATAAATATGATAAAAAGACTGTAAGACGGCTTTCTATATTAGCAGCGGAAGATATAAAATATAGTTTGTTTGATAATGTAATATCTGATGATGGGCATGAATATAGCGGACATGATACTTGGATTTATCTTTTTGCAGATAAATGTAAAGACGAAAATGGCATGTCGCTTTATGAATGGCTTGCTTCAAAAAGCCTGCCTTGAATTATATTATGCTTTTCAAGATAAGCTCTCAGCTGGTTTTGCACTTGCCTTTTATTTGCAGTCCAGAGGGGGGCTATCAATATTTTCTTAGGACCATCCCCCGTCAGTCTGTGTACTACCATTTCGGGAGATAAAAGTTCTATGGCTTTCCCAATTAAATTAAAATATTCTTCTTCTTCAAGACATCTAAATTTGTTTGCTTTATAGTCATTTGCTAAATCAGTTTGTTCTAGCACATGTAGACATGTTAGTTTTATTCCATTACAGCCTGAATGAGCCACATAACTTACACTTTGAAGCATTTCGCTTTCTGTTTCTCCTGGTAAGCCAAATATTAAATGTGTAACTATGTGTATATTTTTATTTAGTGAAGAAAGTTTTTTTATGGCATTATCATATTCTGATGTTTCGTAACGCCTTCTTATATACTTTATAGTTCTTTCATGTATTGTTTGTAGACCAAGTTCTATTGTTACAAAAGTTTTTTCTGCAAGCTTTCCTATAACAGCTAGAATATCATCGCTTAGACAATCTGGTCTTGTTGCAATATCTATTCCAACTATATCTGGATATGAAATAGCTTCATTAAATAATTTTTCTAATCTAGAACTATCACCATAGGTATTTGTGAAATTCTGAAAGTAGGCAATATATTTTCCCTGTGCATTCCCACTTTTACCATGTAATTTTCTATCAACGAGATTCTTTGCATTTTCTATCTGCTCTTTTATGGAAAGTTCTCTTGATGAAGCAAAATCTCCTGAACCTGCCTGGCTACAAAATATACAACCTCCAAATCCCTTAAAACCGTCTCGCGTTGGGCATGTGCAACCAGCATCTAATGATAATTTATAGATTTTTAATCCGAATTTTTCTTTGTAAAAATCTGATACAGATAGATAATGTTTTTGCATATTTTCATGATATACATTTTTTAAAAACAATCCAATAAAAATATATTTTTTTTAATAAATAAAGGTCTTTATACTTGAATAAAAAATATAAAACTGCTATTATATTAAACATCAACGGCACTTTAGCTCAGTTGGATTAGAGCATCGGCCTTCTAAGCCGACGGTCGGAGGTTCGAGCCCTCTAAGTGTCAGAAAGGCAATCTTCATGATTGCCTTTTTTTATGTTTTTTTGATTTTAACAAGTTCTTATTTCCATAAAAAAAGCCTGTGAGAAATGTTTATTTTCGTCACAGGCTCTTTCTTTTTATATCAGTTAATCAAGTAGTGAGTTTCCAAAATCTTCGTCTAACTCTTCTCCAGAATCATTTGTATAAGAATCACCAGATATAATCTTGATTTCATTATCAGTAGATTCTTCTTCTTTATCATCAAGTTTTGAAGGATCTGTAAGGAAGCTCAAATCAAGAGTAAGTTCTTCATCATCATCAAAATTGAAACTATATCCTGATAGTATTCTTTCAGTCTTCATTCTTTCCAATATTAAAGCTTCTCCCAGTTCTTTATTAGCATGGTAACTACAAGTTTTAGT
>JAILNT010000114.1 GCA_024691265.1 Treponema sp.
TTTATGATAGAGTAAAAAAAAAATTAGGGGCTTCAGCTTATGAGAGAGAAAAGTGAAAAATTTGAAGAAAACAAAGAAATAACGGATCCAGAATTACTTTTGCACACTTTTTTTACAACTTTTCCTATTTATGAAGAAAATGAAGAAGATTGTAAAAAAATAACAGCAGCCTGGAATTATCTCATAAATAAAACAAAAGAGCTGAAACGCAGCTGTGGAAAACCATATTATCTACACCCTATGAGAGTTGCTTGTATCCTTGCAAATTCAAAATTAGATAGTGATGCTATAATAGCAGGCTTCTTTCATAATATCGAAGAAGTTACTCCAGAATGTGGAGATGATATAAAAAATCTATTTGGAGAAGCTGTACACAAAATAATAAGTGATACAAGTAAAATAACAAGTCTAAAGATAAAAAATAAAACTCTACAGCAAGCAGATAGCATTAGAAAAATGCTTTTTGCAATGATAGATGATATTAGAGTTATTCTTGTCAAAATGGCAGATAGACTCGATAGAATGCGGAATCTAAAAAATGTAAGTACAACAGCCCAAAAAGCTATTGCCCAGGAAGTTATTGATATTTGGGCACCTCTTGCCAGCCGTCTTGGTATGGCAGATGTAAAAAGTGAACTTGAAGATTTAAGTTTGAAATATACAAATCCTGATGTATTTCAGCAGATAAAAGCTATTGTTGCTCAAAAGAAAAATGAAAGAGCAGAATATCTTGAAAAAGCTGTTCAAACTATCTATAAGTCAGCTGAAAAAGCTAATATTCACGTTGTTGTAAAAAGCCGGGCAAAACATTTTTATTCCATATATCAAAAAATGCGTAAAAGAAATAAAAGTGCCGATGAGCTTTACGACCTTTTAGCCCTTCGCATTCTTTGCAATGAAGTATCAGAATGTTACACTCTTGTAGGTCTTGTTCATAGTTTGTGGAAACCTATGGACGGCAGATTTAAAGATTATATTGCAATGCCAAAAGCTAACGGCTATAAATCTTTACACACAACTGTAATTTGTGAAGGAAAGCCTTTAGAAATACAGATTCGTACTTTCGAAATGCACAACATAGCAGAACATGGTGTTGCCTCTCACTGGCTATACAAGAAAGGCACTAACCATGACATGGTAAAAGCTCAAGACCTTTCTATTATAAATCAACTAAAAGAACTTAGAAATGAACATCTTAATGATGAAAATTTCTTTAATCAGTTAAAAAGTGAGCTTTTGGGAGATGAAATTTATGTATTTACCCCTAAAGGTGATGTTGTAGAACTCCCAGCAGGCTCTTCTGCAATAGATTTTGCTTATCATGTCCATAGTGCGATTGGTGAGAAAATTGTAGGTGCAAAAGCTGATGGTAAGATAATACCTTTAAGTACAGCTCTAAAAAATACTCAAATTATAGAGATTATTACTAATCCTCAGGCTCACCCTACAGAAAATCAACTGAAATTTGTAAAAACATCTAAAGCAAAGCAAAAGATACGTGCATGGCTTTACCAAAATGACCCTGTATTTATAGCAGAAGCTCAAGCTCAACAACAGAAAGATGCTGAAAATCAGAATAATCAGCAGCCAATAAGAAAACATAAGTCTGGAACTTGGGGAGCAAATGTTAAAACAGTTCACTATACAGGAAAAATTCGTATAGGGGATACTACTAATTTTTTTGTAACAATTGCTCAATGCTGTAAGCCTAAATCTGGTGACCCTATTGTAGGTTACATTTCAAGAGGTCGAGGAGTTACTGTCCATAAGGCAACTTGTACAACCTATCAGCGTATTCCAGACATAGAACATAGAAGTATTGAAGTTATGTGGGATATAGATACAAATGAAAATACTGATAAAAAATCTAAGAAAAAGAATGACAAAAATAAGCAGAAAACTGATGACAATGAAAAACAGGATTAATTGTTTATAAAATAAGGGGGGATAAAAATTTCCCCCTTTATTTTTATTTTGCAGCTTTATTTTTTTGCATAAAATCAGCTGTAGCTGTAATTAAAACATCACTAGAAGAATTCAATGCAGTTTCTATAGAATCCTGAATTATTCCTATAATAAAGCCTATACTAACCATTTGCATGGCAACTTCCTGAGACACTCCAAGCATAGAACATGCCATAGGTATAAGAAGTAATGAACCTCCTGCAACTCCTGAAGCCCCGCAAGCACCGAGTGTTGCAACAATAGAAAGTAATAATGCCATTACAATATTAACTTGAACACCAGTTGAAAAAGCTGCTGCTAAAGACATAACCGTAATAGTTATTGCAGCCCCGTCCATATTAATAGTTGCTCCAAGAGGAATAGAAACAGAATAGAAATCTTTTTCAAGTCCAAGTTTTTCACACAATGACATATTAATAGGAATATTTGCAGCAGAACTACGTGTAAAGAATGCTGTAATTGCAGACTCTCTCAAACATCTGAATACTAATGGATAAGGATTTCTTTTTAAACATATTGCAACAATAATTGGATTTATTACTAAAGCCTGAAAAAACATACAGCTTACAAGTATTAATATCAGCTTTCCATATGAAGAAAATATTCCAAGCCCATTTTTACTAACAGAATCAAATGCAATTCCAAGAATTCCAAATGGAGCTGTTTGTATAATCCAGGAAATTATTACAGATACAGCTGTTGAGATATCTTTTAGCATATCTTTTGTTGCATCTTCTGTAAATTTTCTAATAGAAAGTCCTGTTAATATTGCCCAGAAAAGAATACCAACATAGTTTCCATTCATAACACAGGCTACAGGGTTCATTACCATATTATTTAAAAGATTTTTGAACACATCAGAAAGGGAACTAGGAGCAGAACTTTCTTCAGCAAGCTCTGTTAATGCTATAGTAACAGGGAAAAGATAACTTGCAACAACAGCAATAACAGCAGCAATCAAAGTAGATGAAATATACAAAAGAATTACTGTTCTAAATCTTACTCCAAGATTTTTTCCTGCACTAGATAATGAACTTATTACAAGTAATAAGACTAAAATAGGAGCAACACCTTTCAATGCACCAATGAAAAGCTGTCCTAAAACTGAAATAAATGTTGCTCCAGGCACAAGAAGTCCAAGAACAACACCAATTACCAAGCCAATGGCAATACGTGCCACTAGTGGTATTCCCATAATTTTTTTAATAAAGCTCATAAGAGACTCCTAGATAAATAATAGCTGGATTTTACCACATTTTATAAAATACTGTTAATAGAAATATATAAAAAATATTATTTATATTTAAAATAATAAAGCCAGACTTCAGTAAGTCTGGCTCTAAATTCAGAAACAAAAAATACTAATCAGCTTTATAATCTGGGTCTTTTACACGAACAAGTGTTCCCTTATCCAAATTAAGATTTGTATAAAGAACACAAGCATGACCTTCTGAAACCCAGTTGACCATAAGACCTGATTTTGGGTCAACTAATCTGAACTGTCCTTTTTCAGCTTTTTTACTAAGATAATCAGGACCTACAAATTCAAGTTCATCACCGTCTGTCTTATTTGCCTTTTGAGCAGCATAGCTTGCTTCATAGCCTTTTCCAATTTCTTCTTTTAACTGTTCCTCAAATCCTACTGCACAATTTATATGGTTTAGCGGGTGGAACTGATAAAACTTCCAGCCTTCTTTTCTTTGTACTGCTGGTACACATAAATCAGGCTTTCTTAACCATTGTCCAGCTCTTGCCTTTTGAGCAGCTTCAACTTCTTTTTCAAAAAGCTCGTTTTTATTTGCAAATGAAGCTTGTCCTTTCTTAAACAAGTCTTCTGCTTCTTCTAAAGGAAGCTCTTCTCCAACTGTAGCACAGAGCATATAAGGACTATTAGAAGCTCCACTTACAGTTTTATTTGCATCGTTTCTATTGTAGAAGAAACCAGTACCAAACTCACGATGGCTTGTTTGATAAAGTTCATCAACATAAGGACGGGCTTCTTCTTCCGTTATTTTTCCATCAAGAGCATCTAGGGCTTTTCTGTAAGCACGTGTTACAAGAGCTACATAATAAATACTCTTCATACGGCCTTCAATTTTAAGGGAATCTACCCCGGCAGCCTTCAAATCTGCAAGATGCTCGACCATGCATAAATCTTTACTAGAAAGAATTGCTGTGTAATTATCACCTTCAAAAATTGGGAAATGCTCATCTGGGCGCGATTCTTCTGTAAGAGAGAGAGCTCCGCTTCTTGCAAGTTCTGCAATTTCTTCACTTTTTATACGATTTTTATCTAACATCGAAGCATCTGCATCAAGTCTGAAATTCCAGCGGCAAGTATGAGTACAAAGACCACTTTGAGCACTTCTACCTGTCATATATGCACTCATAAGACAGCGTCCGCTATATGCAATACACATAGCTCCATGAGCAAAACATTCTATTTCCAAATCGGGTATATGGTCTTTTATTTCTTTGACTTCATTTAATGAAACTTCACGACCTAATACAACTCTCTTAAAGCCCATATCTTTATAGACTTTTGCAGCTCTCCAGTTCATACAGCTTACCTGTGTGCTTAAATGAAGTTCTACATTAGGAAATTCTTTCTGCAAAATAGGGACAATTCCCATATCCTGAACTATAAAAGCATCTATAGGATATTGCTTGAAATAATCGATATTTTTTATAAAATCTTCAAGTTCTCGATTATGAAAGCTGATATTTAATGCACAATGAAGCCTTTTTCCTGGAAATTTCTTCTTCAAATCGATAATTTTCTGATATTCATCTTCATAAAAATTATCTGCCTTAGCACGCAATGAGAATTTCTTGAGACCAATATATGCTGCATCAGCTCCGTATTGATAGGCATAATACAATTTGTCAATGTTTCCAGCAGGAGATAATAATTCCATGACAGTACCTCTAAAAAAAAATTACTCGTCCGATTTTCTGGCGGTATAATGATGACCAACACGTTCTATGGCTAAATGTGATTCCGGTAAAAATTCATCAGCCATCTGGAACATGTAAGGCATTCCATTCCAAACGTCAAGGATACATTCTTTATTTAAACTTTTTAGTCTTTGAGAAAATTCTTCTGCATCTGCAAGTAAAGCCTCTTTTCCGCCCATTTGTATATATACATTTGGGAAGCGTTTTAACATTTCATCATCTGCTTTCATGATAGAAACTAAAGGACTTTGAGTTTCTTCTTCTGTTGCATATACATCAACACTTCTCTTTACACTGTTAGGTCCTAAAACATCATCTACAAAAGGCTTCGCATTTACAGCTCTAGATGAAGGCGATACATCAAGCCAGGGAGAAAATAGCAAAAGTTCTTTTATTCCTGCATGAAATACATTATCAAGGCTTAATAGCATTCCTGAAGCTATAGAAGCTCCTGAACCATCTGCTGCAATTATAATCTCTGAATCAAAAGATTCATCTTCATCTTCTAATGCAAATTCACTTCTTAAATCTGCATACAAAGCTTTATATACTCTAATAACATCTTCTAATGCTGCAGGATATTTATGTATAGGAGGAAGCCTGAATTCCGGAACAACAACTCTACAAGATGAAACATTAGCTAAAGATGCACAGAAAGATCTCCATGAATCTCTAGAGCCACCTACAAAAGAGCCTCCATGTATATAAAGCAATACTCTTTTCGAAGAATATATTTCAGGCACCAGTACATCACATTGTACACCGCCATAATCGCATACCATGTTATCTACATGATTTGGTAAAAACACGCAAGAATAGCTATCTTCTATTTTTTCTCTAAAAGTGTCAACGTCAGATTTTGCACCAAATGCTAAAAGACGGAGCTTTCTTAGTGCACCATGATTATCTTTGAACATGCCCATATTGTTGCACAGTATAGCAAAAATATAGTCATTTTGCTATACTATTTAAGTATGCCTATAAAAATACAGTCAGATTTGCCTGCAAGACAAATATTAGAAAAAGAAAACATATTTGTAATGACAGAAAAAAGAGCTTCTTCCCAGGATATCCGTCCTTTGAAAATAGCCATAGTTAATCTTATGCCTACAAAAGAAGCAACTGAAACTCAATTATTACGTCTTTTAAGTAATACTCCTTTGCAAATAGATATTTCGTTTGTAAGAATGAAAGAGCATATTTCTAAAAACACTCCTGAATCTCATCTGGAAAGATTTTATATAGATTCTTATGAATTATATCATCATAAATATGATGGTATGATTATAACAGGTGCTCCTGTAGAACAACTTCAATTTGAGCAAGTTGATTACTGGAATGAGCTTTGTAATATAATGAACTATGCTCGTTCAAATGTATTCTGCACTCTATATATTTGCTGGGGAGCACAAGCTGGACTTTATCACTGGTATGGCATTCAAAAGCAATTGCTTGATAAAAAAATGTTTGGAGTTTTTTCTAATAATAGACTTGTAAAAACAGACCCTCTTTTAAGAGGCTTTGATGATACTTTTTACGTACCAACATCAAGACATACAACAATAAAAACAGAAGATGTAAAGAAAAACAAAGACCTTATTTTATTAGCTGACAGCGAAAAATCAGGTGTTACGATTGCAAAAAGCATAAATAACAGAGAAATATTCATGACAGGTCATTTGGAATATGATACAGATACCTTAGCTAATGAATATTGGAGAGATAAAAATAAAGGGCTTGATATAGATTTGCCAGAAAATTACTTTCCTGATAACAATCCTAATATGCCTCCAGTATCTTTCTGGAGAAGTACAGCTCATTTATTTTTCTCAAATTGGTTAAATTATTATGTATATCAGGAAACACCTTTCAATTACGTTTGAGCATCTTGAGTTTTTGTGTCTTCCGTAATATTTATAAGGTTATCCTTATTTTTTTGCCAGTCCTCTTCTGACATTTTATAGATAATATAATAAGTTACTATTTCTTCTTTAGAATTATCTTTTTCTCTTATCCAAAAATCTGTTACTTTAATAAAGCCTGATAGAGAAATAGTATCAATATTTTCAATATTTGTATAACTTTCTTCTAGTAATTTTCTTTTACAATTTTGCATTGCATAAAGCTTAGCAGTTTTTTCTGCCATAGAAATATTTTTATCTTCTGCTTTTGCATATAAAATCTTATCAGTTTCAGCTATATTAAACTTTTTTCTAAGCTTGCTAGTTTTTTCGTTTTCAAATAAATCTTTTAACCAATCTGGTGAAGAATCTGCTTCTAAAGCCATATTTTTGTAGTCTATTAATACCTTTTCATTTGCAGATAAATCTATTAACAAAAATGAAGAAAGAAACAATAAACTAAAAAATGCCCGCCTTAAAAACATTTTCTTCACCTCCTATGTAGATAATTTCAGCTTAGAATGATGTGAATGACTGTAAATAATCGTTGAATTGTTTAACGAAAGTATCCTTCATTTTTTTCACAATAGAATTCTTTGCTCTTTGTTTGGCATTTTCGATTGTAGGAGAACCTTCTCTACCATTAAAGTTAAATGGTATTAAATCTTCACCTATAGAAGAATCTGTTAAAACTCCATCTACAGCATATTCACAGAATTTTATAGAGCCATTTGCACTTTCAGATTCTGTTAAATATATTTCACAACGAACTACATAACGTTCATTTGAACCAGATGTAGTATTAAATCCAGATGATGATAATGCTGTAGCTATACTTTTAGCAATTCTACCATCATTATCAATAGATTTATCTATATCTATACAGATTGGAATATTAACAGCACAATCACGAAGCTTTTTCTGTATTGAAGCTACTGCATATTCATTATTTCTAAGCGGAGTCGCTGCACTCGATTTTATTACAGACAGTCTTTTTATAAGTCCATCTGTTACTAATGCTATGTCTTTAGCAAAATCAAGGCGAGCATAATTGTCAATAGTATATTTATCTTCGCTTGTAGCAACCTGCTTTAACAACAAGTTCATCTCTAATTGATTCTTATTTATCATATCTACATAAATCTGTGCTACTTTTTCAATATCGATAATAGCCAGTACATACCATGTAGAATGCTTTTCATCATAGTAAGAATCTTTTATCTCTACACCTATAAGATTTTCTTGATTAACATGTGTGAGAATGTTTTGAGAAAGACTTGAATTAGAACCTGTTGAAACTTTTCCTTCCTGCTCTGCTAAAGTCATACGTTTTGAAGCTGCAGAAGAAGATGCTACGTCCATTCCAAATATTGATGCCAATTCTTCTACGGCTTTCAATTCAGCATTATCTCTATTTGCATCATCACCAACACCTGTATAATATGAAGATGAAGGATAAGCTTTATTTTTATCAGTCATCCATAATGGAACTTTTACTTTCTCTTTTCGTTTTGCATAAACACTTGATGCAACAGCAAGACACATAAAAACCGCAAGAATCAGTTTACTTATCTTATACATGAAGACTCCCTAAAGATTACTTTACCAGATTCAATAATGACATTATCAATAATATCATTATATAGCAACTTATCCTTAGAATCATAATACTCTACATTTATAGAATATATACCAGGATTAAGATTTATTCCGCCAGCATTAGCTGTAGATGGCAAAGTTATAGATTGGCGTATATCAGCAACTTCAAAATCATCTGTTTTATCGATAGCAGCACTTACTGCAACAGTAGCCAAATTAGCTGCCAAAGCTCCAGAAGCCTCTCTTGCAGCCTTTATGGTTACAGCTCCTGCAGTTATAGCCGCTGTCTTTTTCAAGATATTACGATAAACACTCTTTTTAAAGGCTTTATATGCTTTTGTATTTACATCTTTTGTTACAGAATCATCAAAATCTTCTAGTAAAGCCAATTCTGTTTGGCTCTTTTCCCCTGAAGCATTTGTTGCCGTAACTACAACTTTTACAATCTTTTTTTCAGGTCTTGTAAATTCTGGATATACAAATTTCAATCTGAAAAGAGGAAGTGTAATATCATTAATTGTTATAGGAGGCAAAAATTCCGTATCAGATGAAAAATCTCCTGGGAAATAGGTCACATGCTCATTTCTACAACCAATAAGACCACTAAAAGCAAGTATTGTTATTCTTCCCATGCCTTCCGGTGCTGTTAAGTCACTGTCTAAGTCATAATCAGATTTTAATAACTTGAAAACTTTGCCTTGGCGAGAGATTTCATTCATAGCAAGATTTTTTACATCATAAGGAGCTGTTACATCATATAATTGCTGCTTATAAAGTGTTACAGCAACATATCTTTCTAATGCACTATCAGAAAAAACATCTGACGCAACAGGTTTCTTAGGTGCTCTAGAATTTACTTTCTGCATATCAACACCAATGGTTGTAGCACTTTCAGAAGTTGATTTTCCCTCTTCTGCCTTTTCAGATTCATTTGCAATATCAGAATCAGATTCATTTTCAACTGCATAAGAAACATTTTCATAAACAGTCTGTTTTCTAACTAAATCTTTTATTTGAACAATTGCATTATTTAAATCACCTAAATCATAATAATTCAAAGCATTGAATACATTTACATAGTGACTTTCATATATAGAGCCTGCATACTCTTTTGCATTATCATTTCCAATAGCAGCAAGTGCTCCTTTTGTAATACTTTTGGTAACTGAATCCATTATAGCATTATTGGCTATAAATAGATTTTCAGCTGAAGCCTCATAATCTCCCATAAAATGCTGAAGAAATGCCTGGTCTAATTTATGTACTAAAGCATCATTATTAGACTTTTTTCTTCCAATAAGGAAGCTATAAGCTTTTGTTAAATCACCTGTTGCAATAGCCTCGTCAAACTTTTCTTTTGAAAACTTTTTAGCTTTTATTTTTTCTGTACTAGTAGCCTCTTTTGGAACAGACTTATTACTTGCACATGAAAATAGAAAAGTAGAAAGACAGACTGTAATAATACAAAAAATAACACTTATTTTTTTCATAATCCCCTTCTTCTACTATAAAAAAAAGGCAATTCTAAAAGAATACACTCTTAAAATTGCCCTATAAACAACAACATAATTATCTTAATCGCTAAATACCATTACAATTTTGTTGAAGGACGAGAAACAATCTTTTTAATCTCATCATTCTGACCACTCCATACAATTACTGTAGTGCTAAGGTCATGCATCTGCAATGTAACATAATAACGGCGAGTTCCTGTTTTTCCCTTGTTATCATACTGTACTACAGACTGTACTCTTCCAACAAACATGTAATCAGCACCTGTTTCATTTGCAATTGCTGCTGCTGTAGCTGGGTCTACGTTATCAATTTGCTGAAGTCTTTC
>JAILNT010000246.1 GCA_024691265.1 Treponema sp.
AAGTACATATACAGTATCTGAGAAATTTGGAGAGACAGTAACAGAGCTGTCTGACATCATAGAGTACTCTTACCAGTACTAAAAAAAATATATCCCCTTTTATCCCCAAAGCGTGTTGTTAATACAACACGCTTTTTTTTATTTTTTACATACAATATAAATATTTAGAAATATATGTTGAAAAAAATGTCAAATATCTCCATAATAGCATATAACAAATCGTTTATCTTAGCTTATTTTGCAGTAAATCACTTTTAGGGAGATACAGATGTTAAAGGTCCAAACATCAAAGGCAGCAAAAAAATCTACAACAAACAGGGAAAAAAAAGCATATCTTACATTACAAGCGTGTCTTGCAATAGGTATTGAAATAATAACTGTATTTGCTGTACTTATATTGACCACTTCATCTATAATAAAAAAGAATCTTACAGAAAATTATATAGAAAACCTTACAGAGCAACTGGAAGGAAGAGCTTCTGCATTCATTTATCATAATAGCCGTTTCGTTCAGCAATTAAGAATGTACTGTTTTTCAGATGAAGTTTTACAAGATGGAACAACAGAGGAAACTGTTGCATGGTTGAAAGAACACCGTAACATAAAAAGCAAAGATTTTAACTATGTCATGTTTGTAGATTCAAAAACAGGACTTGGTTATACAGATGACGGAAGAATATATGATGTATCATCAAAAGATTTCTTCAAAAAGATGACATCTGGCAATATAACACAATATACAAGTGCTCCTGAAGGAGATGCTGCAATGGCAGAATATTTTGCTTGTAAGCAAGCAGAATTTAAAAACCCAAAGAGGGGATTTTTTGCAGCAGGAATAAGTGCAAAAACACTTGAAAATGATATAACATCAATCCAGGTTGGAAAAAATGGATTCGCATTTCTTCTTTCTAACCAGGGCAGATTTATTTCATATATAAATGATACAGAACTAATAGAAAAAGATTTTACAAAAGAAGAACCTAAAGATATGAAAGGATTTTCTACCTTAGCAAAAAAAATGGTTGCAGGAGAAAATGGCTTTGGTTGGGTAAAATATAAAAACAAAGAAACTCTTATTCTTTATAGACATCTAAATGCTCTCGACTGGACAATTGGTTTTGCAATTCCAAAATCAGAAGTAACAGAAGCTGCAGTAACAAACACAAAAATAATATCAACATTTGCAATTGCCATATCAATAATTCTCATTGCATCAATTGCTTTTATTATATTCTCATCAACAAGACCTCTTAAGCTTTTGGAAAATAATATAAATGAAATAGCATCTGGAAATGCAGACCTTTCACAAAGAATGAAAATCAGCACTAAAAATGAAATAGGTAGAGTAACACTTGGCTT
Organism: Treponema sp.; assembly: GCA_024691265.1. Taxonomy (GTDB): domain Bacteria; phylum Spirochaetota; class Spirochaetia; order Treponematales; family Treponemataceae; genus Treponema_D. Next base: position 1,360 of record JAILNT010000246.1, read on the forward strand.
TAATAGATTCGTTGAAAAGCTTCAGGATATAATGAAAGACATAAAGTTTTCAAAAAGCAAGCTTTCAGAAGCTGGAAATAAGTTAGACCAAAGCATACAGAATAATATGGCTTCAATAGAGCAGATTCTTGCAAATATTGACAATGTAACTAGGACTCTCTCTGTTCAGGCATCAAATGTAAATGGCACTGCATTAGCTGTAAATGATATTACAGCCGGAATATCTGTTCTTGAAGAAATGATTGAAAATCAGGCCTCAAGTGTTACACAGGCATCAGCTGCAACAGAAGAAATGATAGGAAATATTTCCAGTGTAAACAAATCTGTTGAAATAATGGCAAATTCATTTGAGGAACTTGAAAAAGAAGCTGAAAGTGGTATTCAAAAGCAAGTTGAAATAAACAAGCGTATAAATATGATTGAAAATCAATCTGAAATGCTTCAGGAAGCAAATCTTGCAATAGCTTCTATAGCAAGACAAACAAACCTTCTTTCAATGAACGCTGCTATAGAAGCAGCTCATGCAGGAAATGCAGGACAGGGCTTTAGCGTTGTTGCCGAAGAAATAAGAAAGCTTTCTGAAACATCTTCTGAACAGTCTAAAACTATCGGAAAACAGCTTAAAATGATAAAAGCTTCTATTTCTGAAGTTGTAGAAGTTTCAGAAGAAACAAGCAAAACTTTCAACAATGTTTCTAATAATATTCATACAACAGATACTCTTGTTCAGCAGATAAAAATGGCTATGAAAGAACAGCAGGCAGGTTCAAAACAGGTTATAGAAGCACTACAAAACATGAGCGACAGTACTAATGAAGTAAAAACAGCATCTGGAACAATGAACGAAAGAAACCAAACAATCTTAAAAGAGGTTGGAGAACTTCAAGATGCTACAGACAGTATGCAGGATAGTGTTTCTGAAATGTCAAGCGGAGCAAATAAGATTTCAGAAACTGGAAAAGATTTAGACCAGATTGCAGGCTTTATGAAAGAATCTATAGTAACAATTGGTTCTCAGATAGATACATTCAAAGTATAATAAACCATAAAGACTAATAAATTTAAAGAAATATGCTGGACAATAGCATATTTCTTTTTTTTTAGTATAAGCTAGAAATCTTATATAACCGATATTAAAATCATTATAGCAGTTGTCAAAAAAATCTGTTATACTGAAGAAAAGAGGTTATTGTATGAAATCTATTGGTATAAAGCTTGCTGATGGTTCTTTCTACCCTATTATGGAAGACGGGAAGCCTTGTAATAAAACACTTTCATTAACAACTGTAAAAGATAATCAAACAACAGTCAAAGTAGACCTATACCAATCTGAGACAGGAACTATGGAAGGTGCAAAATACCTTGACACATTGGAAATCGAGAATCTAAATCCGCATCCAAACGGAGAACCTGATTTTAATTTAACAGTTGAACTAGATGAAAACAATAACCTTTCCGCAAAAGTAAATGACCCGGAAACAAATAAAGAAAGCTCTAAAGCTGTAAACCTTATAAAAAGAGCAACAGAAGAACTTTCAGATTCAGCAATAGCAGCAGCAAAACAACTTGCAGAATCATTCAGATCTTTTGATAATCCAAAATCAGAAGGTGCAGAAGCCACAATAGATAAAGATATAGACATACCAGAAGAAAGCCTTGAAGAAACACCTGTAGAGGAATATTCAGAGGCTACAACGCTAAATACTGATGACATTGAAAATGCAGCTGACGATATACCAGAAAGTATATCTGATGAAATTACAGCAGATAATAATACAACAGAAGCACCCGACACATTCGATACATCAGAATTAGATACACTTACTGATGAGAATTTCAATATAGATGATGCCCTCAATGATGATACTCTAGCAAACGATGCTATCATAGAAAATCCAGAAGTATTAGACGATAATGATAATACTACAAATAATATAACTGATAATATTGCTGCAGATGATGGAAACACATTCACAGATGAAATACCTGTAGACAATAACGAATTTGACCTTCCTGATTTAGATAATCTTGATATAGCATCTTCTTCAACAGATAATACAAATGAAGCAACAAGCAACAACTCAGAAGATTTCTCAACAGATAGCATTTTAGACAACTCTAATGATATTTTAGATAACACTAATACAGATTCTTTATCTTTATCAGATTTAGACATTGATAATTTAGATGCAAATGGAAACTCTCCTGCTGAAAATACTGCATCACAAAGCATGTTTAGTGAAGATGAATTTTCTGTTCCAGACTTTGATGACCCACAAGTACAAGCACAAAGCTTAGACTTAAAAGACGGAACATTCGATGACCCTATATTCAATCTTCCAGATGAACAAAATAATTCATTAGATTTATCTGATTTTGATGATGGAGATTTTTCTACAAGCAAAACAGCAGATTCAAAAGATAATAATACATCAAACAACTACAACAATTACAATAATAGCTACACAGAAAAAAAATCAAGCAATGCTCCTGTTATTGTATGTGTAATTTGTGCAATAATATGTTTACTTGCAACAGCATTTGTATTCTTTGTAATTCCACACTTGGATTTAAGCAAAGTCTTAAAAATTACAGATAATGCAAACGAAAAAGTAGAAGAAAAAGACCAGTTTAGTGACGACATATTTGATAACATCAATACAAACAAAGAGGATAATAATCCTATAGAAATTACTATAGAAGAACCTAAAGCTCCTCCTGCAGAAGAAAATAAAATTGTAGTTTCCCCAATTCCTGAGGTTATACCAGAAAAACCTGTAAAAGCAGAAAATGCTACAACAGAAGATGTTATAGACGAAAAAGAAACTACAGAAGAAAAGGTAGAAGGTATCAGATATAGAATAAAATGGGGAGATACTCTTTGGGATTTATCAGATACTTATTATAGGAATCCATGGTTATATCCAAGAATTGCAAAATACAACAATATAAAAGATCCTGATTACATTATTTCTGGAACATTTATAACAATACCAAAATAATCGGAGTATCATTTGCAAAAACTGGGCATAACAATAACACTTATATTATTGCTTGCCTGTATCTCCAGTAGTTGTGATGATAACATCACTTCAAAATTACCAGCAGAACAGCAAGAATATGGAGAAGATGCTGCATATTTTCTTGCTCTGCAAGAAATGGAAAATGGAAATATAGACAAGGCAATAAAATTATTCACAAGAAATACAAAAAAATGTGAAACAAGTTTAATAGCAAAAAGAAGTGCGGAAGCTTTAACTACAATAGGTTCTGCAAAACAAAGAAAACATGCTTGTGAATGCTTACTGTCAAATTACGATGATGACGAAACAAAAATTATTGCTATAAAATATTATGAAGAATCCAATAACAACAATAAAATTGTAGAAACAACCTCATCTATTTCTATCAAAAATACTTCAAATGAAATAATAAAAGCAAGATTTAAAGCTATAGAAGCCTTACTTAACAGT
>JAILNT010000273.1 GCA_024691265.1 Treponema sp.
AAAAGAATGCAGCAATTGCAAAGGCTGAAGCTGAAAGAGACATTGCAATGGCTCAGTCTAATGCAAAAAAAGATGCCAATGATGTTCAGGTTCTTGCTGAAACTCAGATTGCTATAAAGCAAAATGAGCTTGAAATAAAAAAAGCTGAATTAAAAGCTAATGCAGAGAATGAAAAAGCTAAAGCTGATGCAGCTTATGAGATTCAGAAAGAAAATCAGCGAAAGACTCTTGAAATTACCACTGCTGATGCAAATATTGCAAAGCTTGAAAAGACAACATTAATTAAGCAGAAAGAAACTGAAATCAAGGAAAAGCAGCTTGATGCAGAGATTAAGAAGAAGGCAGAAGCCGATAAGTTTGCTGCTTTACAGAAAGCTGATGCTGATTTATATGAAAGACAGAAAAATGCAGAGGCTGACCGCTATGAGCAGGAACAGGAAGCTCTAGCTTTACAGAAAAAGGCAGAGGCAGACCGTTTTGCTAAAGAACAGGCTGCAGAAGCCGCAAAAGCACAGGCATTAGCCGAAGCTGAAGCTACAAAGGCAAAAATGCTTGCAGAAGCCGCCGGTATCAAAGCCAAAGGAGACGCCGAAGCTGAAGCCGTTAAGCAAAAGGCATTGGCAGAAGCTGAAGGTATAGATAAGAAAGCTGAAGCTATGAAAAAATATGGTGAAGCTGCTATTTATGAGATGTATTTCAAAGCATTGCCTGAAATCGCAAAGAATGTTGCAGAGCCATTAAGTAAAGTTCAGAGTATTACCATGTATGGAGAAGGTAACACTACTAAACTTACAGAAGATGTAACAAAAGCATTTACACAGATTGCAAATGGTGTAAATGATTCTGTCGGAATTGATTTGAAAAGTGTACTTGGAGGCTTTTTAGCTGGAAAAGTTGTTTCAGATTCTAAGACTAGTAAAACGGATTCTGATAAATAAAGTTTGTTGTAATAATAAATTCATATAGTTGTTATATAACGTAACTTTTTGAGGTCTGCTTGTTTTTATAATTAAAAAATAGTGCAGACCTTTAATTTTTAATTAATTGACAAAATTGCACAATATAATAGGATTTCTAGTATGAAGAACTTAAGAAAGTTTTATGCCATGTTATTGGCGGTTTCTGTCTTTTTTGTAACTTCTATTTTTGCAGAAAAGACTCCGGTAGAGAATCTTTATCAATATCAACTTGATAACGGTTTAACTGTTTTTATTGCTGAAAATCATGCAGTTCCTCTTGCTTATATTGAAATTGCAGTAAGAGCAGGTGCTATAACTCAGACACCTGAAAATGCAGGTTTATTTCATTTGTATGAACATATGATGTTCAAGGGAAATGATTTGTATCCTGATGCAGCTTCCGTAAATAAAGCTTTAAGTGATATGGGTGTTTCAAACTGGAATGGAACTACGGGAACTGACAGAGTTAACTATTTCTTTACTATTCCTTCTGACCAACTTGAAAAGGGACTTGCGTTTTGGAATGCTGCTATTAGAAGCCCTTTAATGAATCCTAAGGAATTTGAAGCTGAAAAGAAAGTTGTTTTGGCTGAAATAGAGGGTGACTATTCTGATCCTGGTTCATGGTATTATGATTATTATAAGAGTCACATGTTCCCAGATGCACCATATAGACTTGACCCTGCAGGTTCTTCTCCAGTAGTTAAAAATGCAACTGTAGCTCAGATGCGTGATATGCAGAGCAAATATTATATTCCTTCTAATGCTGCTTTGTTTATAGGAGGAGATGTTTCTCCAGATGAAACTATTGAGCTTGTAAAAAAGATTTATGGCACATGGAGCAATAATGGAAATAAAGTTCCAGAGAAGGGAAAACAGCAGAATGTAAATCCTTTTGACAGTGTTAAAATCGCAGTATTACCTTATGACAAGATTTCTCCTCAAATTGCTAATGTAACTGTAGCTTTACGAGGTCCAGATACAGATTTTGATATTGAAGATACGTATACAGCTGATTATTTGCTTCAGTTGCTTGAAGACCCTAATGGTACTTTTGCACAGACTCTTGTAAACACAAAAGAACTTGATATTCCTGATGTTGATTATGTAGATGGCGGCTATGGTACACAAAGAGCCAGCGGTTCTATCACATTCAGTGCAACTATGCTTAATCCTGCTGATAATATTGTAGACAGAGCAAAGTTACTTGCATCTACCATACAGGATAATATCCTTCCTTCTATTGCTTCTGATAAGAGCTTATATTCAAAAGCAAAAGTAAAAGATATCGTACGTTCTCTAGAAGATGATGACCTTGTAACTGCACAGACTGCTTCGGGTTTACTTTCTAATTTGTCTTTTTGGTGGGTTTGTTCTTCTCCTGAATATTATTACACTTATAATGACAAACTTTCTAAGGTTACAAAAGCTGACATGCAGAAGTTTGTAGAAAAATATATAACTGGTAAAAGTCCTTTAATTTTGATAGAGGTTAATCCTGATATATATGAGAAAACAAAGGATGCTTTTGTAGCAGCTGGAGTTGAAGAAATTACATCTGATAATTGTACATGGTGGAAAGAAGAAAAATTTGCTCCTGACCCTGCAAAGATTGCCCTTGAAAATGGAACAGTTGAAAAGAGTGAAATTTATGTTCCTGAAGAAAAAGCTGTATCTAATGACAATAAGAAAAAACTTTCTTCTGATATTACAATAGTAACTCTTTCTAATGGTATTCCTGTTTATATTCAGAATGAAAAAGCTAGCAGAATTAATGCTGTAGCTATTAGCTTTAAGGGCGGAGTAGAGCACCTTACAGAAGAAACAAGTGGTCTTGAGAGTGCTTTATTTTCAATGATGGCTTCTTCTTCTAAAAAATATAATTATGCTAAAAGACAGAGCCTTGAATTTTATACAGGTGCTTCTATAGGTTCTTATTCAATGGTGTCTGGAAGTGCTATAAGTCTTGGTTCTATTGATTCTTATTTTGATAAAATGCTTCCTGTTCTTTTAGATGGTGTTATGAATCCTTCTTATGAACAGCTGGTTTATGACAATATGATGACAAGTTATAACCAGTCTTTACAGTCTATGCAGAATAGCCCTACATCATTATTAAGTTATGAACTTTCAAAAACTGTTTATAAAGGACATCCTTATGCTGTAAGCTCAGGTGTAAGACCTGAATCTATAAATAATATAACAATAGACAATATGAAGGACTTGTATAAAAAGATTATGAATCCTTCTACAATGTTTGTTGTTGCAGTTGGTAATATTAATCAGAAAAAGCTTGTTTCTGCACTGAATAAGACTATTGGAAAGCTGAAAGCTACTTCTGATAAGTATGTTGCAAAGGCTGTTCCTGAGTTAAAGATATCTGGAGATAATGTTGTTCTTACTCATCCTAGTGCCCAGGGCTCTGGCTATGTAGCCCGCATATTTGCTGCTCCTTCTTCTGATTCTGTTGATTATATTCCTGCTACTCTTGCTGCTAGTATTTATTCTGATGTAATGTTTAATGTTATTAGAGAGCATTACGGGGCTTGTTATACACCAACTTCATATGTTGTAGGTTCAAGAGCTCCTTTGGGTTATGAATATCTTTTCAAAGTATCTGATGTTTCTAATTTCTATAAGTATATGAAAGAAGCTCGTGATTATATGGCTGAAGATAAGCTTATTGAATCTGTAAATGAAGATGGCAGCTATAATGTTTCAGATATTGAATCACGTATCGAAGGATATAAGAATTCTTCTATAAATAGCACTTATGAATCTCAGGCAACTACAGCAGGTATTGCAGGTAATTTAGTTTATAATGTTATGCAGTTTGATGACATATCTTATGATGTGAAACAGCTTGAACAGTTAAAAGCAACTACAGCAGATGATGTCTTGAAAGTATTTAACAAATATTGGGTAAATGCAGCTTCAAGAACTTTTGTTATGGTTGGTCCTGATGATGCTGATAAAGTAAATTTCTAAAATCTACAATCCTGGTTTCTTTTTTTTATAATATTAATATGAAAGAAATCAGGATTTATTGTGATTTTTTTATTGTATGATATAATTTAATAAAATGATAAACAATGACACCTCAAGTAATATTTCGATAAACAGATTGTATGATGCTGTATTGGATATTGAAGATGCAGTGTCCGAGCTTTATATCTGGCAAGATGGTTTTTATCTTGATTATGTAGAGCCAGAATTGTATATAAATATTTCTTCAGAAGAAGCTTTTAATGAATATAAGAAACTAGCTGATGCAGGAAATGCCCTTGCTTGTTGTGTTGTTGCAGTTTGTTATAGTTCTAATCATGTAGTTAAATATAATGAAAGGCTTGAGTATTTTATTATAAAAAAGCAGCGGATTTAAATTTCATTCCTTCGTATAAAGGCTTAGGAATTATATATGAAAGGCATGATGATTATGAAAAAGCTTTTGAATGTTACATGAAAGCCTGGCAGGGAAAATATTATCCAGTTTATGAAAATCTTTCTGATTGCTATTTTGACGGGCTTGTTGCTGAAGCGTCTTATGAAAAAGGCATGGAGATTATAAAAACTGCTGCTGATAGCGGCTTAAAAGAAGCTCAGTTTGATTTAGCATATAAATACGAGAATGAAGAAGCAAAGTTATCTAAAGCAAAAGAATACTATGAAAAAGCAGCTCTTCAAGGTTTTTACAGTGCTTTATTAGTGCTTAAAGAATGGTTTTCTCTAGTACATGGAAAAGAAGCAAACTTACTAGAATATGAAAAATGGGAAAAAGCTGTAAGAGAAAAAGAAGAACTTTTAAGCAAGAGACGACGTAATAAAATAAAAGCTCTTATACCGTCTCTAGAAAGCTATGCGAAAAAAGAAAATGCAGAAGCTCAATATAATCTAGCACTTATTTATTCAAGAGATTCCATTAACAGTGTAAAACCTGATTTAGAAAAATATATTTATTGGCTAAAGAAGTCTGCTGATAATGGCTTTAAGAAAGCCTGTTATTATCTTGGAATGTGCTATAGTTCTGGTGATGGTGTTGGCAAAAATAAAGCACTTGCTACTCATTATTTGAATAGAGTCGATTCTAATGCAGAAGTTTCTTGGCAATTAGAGAATATATATGGTGCAAGATTAGGTATAACAGAATACCTCAATAAATTTTCTAGTTGTGATAGTAAGCATAAATCTTTTTATATAGATGAATCTGCTGAT
>JAILNT010000277.1 GCA_024691265.1 Treponema sp.
GTGACAGTATAAAAAAATAAAAAGAAGCTTATGAAAAGATTTTTTGCAAGTATTTTTTATTTTATTTTAGCAGCTTTTATATTTGCCTTTTCTGTATCTGTTTTTCTTTTCCAATTTGAATCGTTATAAAGAGGTGATAATTCAGAGGCAAAAAGTTCAACATTTACATTTTCAAGAACTGATGTATCATCTTTTTCATATTTCAAAAGTGAAAGAGCATTATTTATATTTTTAGAAGCTTCTTCCGTCATGTAAGTATATTTATATTGTAATGTCATTGTATATTTTTTTGATTCTGCAAGTTGTATTGTAAATTCATTAAAACTTGCCATGTCTTTTACAGTGCTTTCTGGTACTGTAAAGTAAATTTTATCGCCTATAATCTGGTTTTCACAATTATAATTTGCACCATTTATAATTAAAGTAAATGTATATCCGTTTCCTTTTGTATATGGATATGAAAATATAATCCAGTTATCTGTATCAAGATTATTTGTTATATCACTTACAGCTGTAGAAATTGCATTACCTGCATCTTTTGCAGCTTTTTTTATCTTACCAAAAAATCCCTCTGCTTTAGGAGCTTCTTCTTTCTGCTTTTTATTTTGTCGTTCATTTTCTTTATTAAGCAATTTTACTGCTTCTGATTTTGTTACAATAACAAGATTTGAAGCTGCTGCTATTGTATCTGCCTGTGTTTTATCTTTACAAATTGCATTATCAATGAATTCAAATAAATCTCTTGCATTTGCAACATATTCTCTATTGTCATCAATAATAAGACGTAATTTTTCTTTTGCTTTATTTTCATCGCCTTGAGAATAGTATAAAGAAGCAAGATAGAGTCTGTTTTCATTTTCAGTTGCAACAGTTTTATCATTTTCTATAATTTCTGCATAAGTTTTTATGCTTCCATTTTTCTTTTCATCATGCAAAATTTGAATCATATTTTTTGCAAGTTCTGTGTAGTAAGTATCATTATCAATAATGGAATATTTTTTCTTTTGTTTTTCAAATTCTGAATAATATTCTTTAGCTTTTTTATAATTTCCTGTTTGTTGGCAGGCATTTCCTAATTCATACCAGAAAGGTGTAAATACTTCAAATACATCTTTTTTTTCTTCCAGCAAGCGTACTTTTGCAGCTGAGTCCTGTTTATCCAAAGTTTCTACTAACCATTTCATCTGGTCTTCTTTTATTTCATATTCTTTTGGAATCTTATATTTCGTTATAAAGCGTGAATAAGTTTTAAAAAGAGAACTTCTTTCATAATCAATATTTTGAAGGTCTTGTTGGTTCATTGCAAAAAGCTCTGCTTCTTTTTTATTTTCAAGAGTATTTATTGTATTTCTATAGTTAAAAACAGACGAAACGCCTGTAAATACAAGCCCTGTTACCGCTTGAACAGGATTTCCAGAAGCTACTGCCATTGCAGCCATACCAACAGCAGCTCCTGCACTATTTAATGATGTATAAATTGCATTTTTCTTAGCTTTTTCGTTTTGTTGGTTTATAAAAAGTTTTTCATTTTCACTAAGCTTTAATGCTGTTAAAGTATCTAAAAGATTTGCATAAGCTTCTATTGCATCTCCATTTTCATCTTTAAGCTTTGTTTTATCGATTTTGCAAATTACATTATCATATTCTTTATCAAGAATAACTTTGTTTTGATAATGTTCTATTGTCATAATCGAATATTGAATTTGATTCATTAACATTGCGTAAATTATCTGGTCATCTTTAGAAGCTCCTGCTGCATTTGCAGAAAATAGAATCGAACTTGCTATTAATGTAAATCCTATTATACGTTTAAATATTTTCATTGGAACTCTCCTTTTCATTTTCTTCATCTAGGTAGTCTGTATAAGGAATCCATTTATCATCTTTTAATATTTCAAAAGGTTTGAAATTTGCCTTATAATCCATGGCTTTATGTCCTTTTATCCAATAACCAAGATAATAATAGTCTATACCTTTTTTTGCACACATGTCTATTTCTTTTAAAATACTCCATGTTCCAAGTCCTCTTTTCATCATTTCTGGAGAAATATCATAATA
>JAILNT010000333.1 GCA_024691265.1 Treponema sp.
TACAGGATTCGAACTTGCTACCTTCAGCTCCGGAGGCCGACGCTCTATCCAATTGAGCTAATCTCCCAAACGAGACAAAGAATATACTCAAAAAGTTGAAATGTCAATATAAGAGGTATAAATGGATCCTATCATATTAGCTTCCTCTTCTCCACGCAGACAAGAGATTCTGACAAAAATGAATATACCATTTACAGTCATGCCTTCACAAATAGATGAAAGCTACCCAGAAAATCTTGCACATGAAAAAATTCCTGAATACTTGGCTATAGAAAAGCTAAAAGTTGCTCAAAAAAACATATCAAAAGACCTTGAATCATTCTGGATTCTAGGAGCAGACACTTTAGTTCTTTTAGATGACAAAATCTATGGCAAACCTGAAGACCAGGATTACGCATCTGACATGATGCACGAATTACAGGGCAAAACTCATACAGTTGTTACAGGAATTGTCCTTTTTAAAGGAAAAAAACATTCTTTAAGTACAAGAACAAGTGTAAATAAAGTTACATTTGCAAGTATGACAGACGAAGAAATAGATTGGTATATGGGAACAGGTGAATGGCATGGTGTTGCTGGTGGATACAGAATACAAGGTCAGGCGTCATGTTTCATCAAAAGTATAGAAGGAACCTCTAGCTCTATAATGGGCTTGCCTATATTCGAGCTTTATGATATGCTGAAAGAACAGGGCTATACATTATTATAGCATCTGTCTGCAATATATTGATGCTGTTTGCTTAGATATATTGTTAGATCTTCCGGACTTTTTAGTCACGAGAAACAGAGTTAGGTTGGAAAATATTTTATTTTCCGGTGAAGGAGTGTCTTTATGGCAGTAGTAACCATGAAGAGTTTGCTTGAATCTGGTGTACACTTTGGTCATCAGGTAAAGCGTTGGGATCCACGTATGAAGAAGTTTATCTTCACAGAACGCAATGGAATTCATATCATCGACTTACAGAAGACAATTGTAGCAATAAAAGACAGCTACGATATCGTTCGTAAGATTGCATCTTCAGGAAAGTCAATTCTTTTCGTAGGAACAAAGAAGCAGGCTCAGCAGGCTATCCAGAAGGAAGCAGAGCGTTGTGGAATGTACTATGTAAACAACCGTTGGCTCGGTGGTATGCTCACAAACTTCGCAACAATTAAGAAGTCATTACAGAGACTTAAGAAAGTTGAGAAGATGGTTGGAGACCCAGATCTTAAACTTACAAAGAAAGAAGTTGCAGCTCTTGAAAAAGAGAAGGAAAAGCTTGAAAAGAACCTTGGTGGAATCAAGGAAATGAAAGAGCTTCCTGGAGCAATCTTCATTATTGATACACATAAAGAGCAGCTTGCAGTAGCAGAAGCTCGCCGCATGGGTATCCCTATCATCGCAGTAGTTGATACAAACTGTAACCCAGAAGGAATTGACTTCCCTATCCCTGGTAATGATGATGCAATCCGTGCTATCAGCTTATTCACATCAATCATCGCAAATGCAGTTATTGAAGCTGACAACGACACAGGTCTCAAGGTTATCGAATCTTTGAATGAAGATGAAGATGGCGTACAGACAGATGCTGTTGTAAAGAGTGATGATGAAGAAATCGTTGATTACGAGCACTATCAGCAGACAGAGCAGAAAGAAGAAGATATCGCTGCTGAAGAAGATCACGACTCTCTTATCGACGAAGACAAGATTTACAACAAATAATTTACGGAGTACACAAGATGGATATTAAGGCATCTGATGTTAAAGCATTACGTGATGTAACAGGCGCTGGCATGATGGAATGCAAGAAGGCTCTTGTTGAAGCTAATGGCGACGCAGCAGCAGCTGAAAAGATTTTGAAGGAAAAGGGTCTCGCAGCTGTAGCTAAGCGTGCAGACCGTGCAACAAGCGAAGGTCGTGTATTCGTTCGTATCGTTGGAAATAAGGCTATCATGCTTGAATTAACAACAGAGACAGACTTCGTTGCTAAGAATGCAGATTTCATCGCTCTTGGTGAAAAGATGCTTGATGTTGCTTTCGAAAAGGGATATACAGAAGCTAATGACGAATTGAATGCTATGCTTACAGAGCTTGCTACAAAGATTCGTGAAAATATGACAATCGGTCGTATGGCTGTTGTTGATGTTCCAGAAAACAGCGTTGTTGCAAAGTATGTTCACTCAGATTTCAAGACAGGAGCTCTCGTTGTAGTTTCTGGTTCAAAAGATGCTAAGGTACAGGAATTTGCTTATGACTGTTGTTTACACTTGGCAGCATTTGCTCCAGCTTACATAAAGCAGTCTGATGTTCCACAGTCTTACATTGATGAACAGAAGGAAATCTTCGTTGCTCAGATGAAGGAAGATCCAAAAATGGCTTCTAAACCTGAAAACGTTAAGGAAGGAATCCTTCAGGGTAAGATTAAGAAGCATCTTGCAGAAATCTGTTTTGAAGACCAGATGTTCGTAAAGGACGACAAGGTTGCAGTTTCTAAGAAATTGGAACAGATTGGAAAGGAAGTTGGTGCAAACTTGACTTTCAACAAGATTGTTCTCTACATTCTTGGAAAATAAAATCTGATTGATAGAGATGGCAGTAGATGAAAGTCTGCTGCCATTGTTTTTAGGAGGAAAAGATGGCTATTGAAGATTGTGAAAAACGTATGGTAAAATCTGTATCATCATTAAAAGATGAATTGAATACAATCCGCACAGGAAGAGCTTCTGCTTCTATATTTGACAAAGTTAGAGTTGATTATTATGGCACACCTACTCCATTAAACCAGGTTGCTACAATTTCAATTCCAGAAGCAAGACAGGTTATTGTACAGCCTTTTGATAAATCTCTTATCAGTGCAATTGAAAAAGGTATTCAGAAAGCAGAACTTGGATTAAATCCATCAAATGATGGAAAAGTAATCCGTATTGCAATTCCACCTCTAACTTCTGACAGAAGAAAGGAGCTTGTAAAGCAGGCTAAGGGTATTGCAGAAAATTCAAGAACAGCAATTCGTAATATCAGACGTGATGGAAATGATGCTTTGAAGAAGCAGCAGAAAGCTGGAGAAATCACAGAAGACCAGTTAAAGAAAGAAACTGACGATTTACAGAAATTAACTGACAAGTACATTGCAGAAGTAAACAAAGTTTACGAAGATAAAGAAAAGGAAATCTTGGACTAATTAATGCCTGATTTAACCTTAAACAACAACGCCTTGCTTCCTCCTTCACATGTTGGAATAATAATGGACGGAAACGGGCGTTGGGCTCAGAATAAAGGACTTCCTAGAACAGCAGGACATAAAGAGGGCTTGGAAGCCGCAAAAAGAATAGTAGCCACAGCCGCAAAGCTTGGCATAAAATATGTAACTCTCTATACCTTCTCAACAGAAAACTGGAAAAGAACTCAAGAAGAAGTTGGATTTTTGATGAATCTTATAAAGCTTCATTTGAGAGCAGAATTTGCGTTTTACAAAAAAAATAGTATACGAATACGTTTTTTGGGAGATTTTGAAGGGCTTCCTGACGATGTAAGAAATGAAATCGTAAATGCAGAAAAAGAAACAAGCCAATTCTCGGGCTTAACAGTTGTCCTTGCTATAAATTATGGCGGACAAAATGAAATAAAAAGAGCCGTACAGAAATTAATTTCGAAAAATATTCCCGCAGAAAATATAACAGAAGAAGCTATTAAAGCTGAATTTGATATACCGGAACTTCCTCCAGCCGATTTAATAATAAGAACTGGAGGAGAAAAACGTTTGAGTAATTTTCTTTTATGGCATTCGGCTTATGCAGAATTACTATTTAGTAATACTTTATGGCCAGATTACAAAGAAGAAGAATTCTTATCTGATATTCAAGAATTTAATAAAAGAACTCGACGGTTTGGTGCGGTATAAGGAGATTCGTATGAATAAGGTGATACAAAGGTTACTTATATTTTTTATAGGAGTACCTT
>JAILNT010000342.1 GCA_024691265.1 Treponema sp.
AAAGCCATTTGCCAAAGCATAATCAAGAAGTTCTTTTCGTCTTTGTGTGGAACACCAGTAACAACTCATTTTTCGTCCTTCTTTTAATCTTTCTTGGACATTTACATTAACAGTTACAAGATTTACACCCCAATCTTCCATAAGTTTTTTTATCTCTTCTGGAAAAGCTTCCCCAAATTCAGAAGCTATATGCAATGCTGTAAAATTGAAGTTTGCATTCTTTCTTTTTTTACGAAAAGCAAAATATTCTATAAGGGCAGTAGAATCTTTCCCGGCAGAAGCCCCTATAAGAATATTATCATTATCATTTATAAGCTTGTAATCAAATATCGCCTTATCAATAAGACTGTATAAAAGAGCTTGTCCCATAGTTTAAGCAATATACTTCATTTGAAGATTTTTAGCCATAATTCAAGCAAACTTTATCTAAATTGCGGCCAGTCATTCATATCTGTCTTTGCCAATATGCCATAAACTTTTGAAAACATAAGAAAATCCCATTTATAAGAATCTTTTATTCTTCTATCAAGATTTAATTTTATTTTGCAAAAAATACTCTTTAATACTTCATCTAATTTTACTTCCGAAGCATTTTTTAATATATCAATACAAGCATCTACTGTGGCACAGTCCATTAACTTTTTTACAGTTTCTCTATTTGCTCCGCATAAAGCTGCATGGCTTGAAAGTATTTCTACACGACAATCTGCTACATGTGAATGAGTATTAAATATTCCGGCTGCAAGTTTTACAAGTTTTCCTGCATGCCCCGAAATCAATACATGACTAAAGTTAAAGACAGCTGCCATATCTAATACTTCACCGATATAATTAGAGCATTTTACAACAGGAACATCTATATCAAAATGAGAAAGGAATTCTGCTCCATATTCCCCTGGAGTAATAATTAAAGGTCTAAAGTCCCTATTTTTATTACTTTCTGCTGCAAATCGCATTTCAACTTCAAGGGAGTCTATAAGAGCCTGTACACTCATAGGTTCTACAACCCCTGTAGTACCAAGAATGCTTATTCCTCCTATAATCCCTAATACAGGATTAAAGGTATTTTTTGCTATTTTTTCCCCATCGGGAACATCTATAAGAACTTTTATTTTTCCAGTAAAAGAATATTTTTCACAAACACTCTTTATCTCTTTTTCTATCATGGCTCTAGGTACACTGTTAATAGCAGCCTTTCCTACAGCCTGGTCAAGACCTGCTTTAGTTACCCGCCCAACTCCTTTACCTCCATCTATTTCAATATCAATGCTATGAAAAGAGTTATCTTGATAGAGCGTAACTGTTGAATATATAACTATGCCGTCTGTTACATCACTGTCATCTCCAGCATCTTTTTTTACTCCGCAGCGGCAAGATGAATCTGTAAAAACATTATTATCCCAAATAACATTTGTACGCTGTTTCCAGCCTTTAGGCGTTACAATTTCAATGCTGTCAACCTTTTCGCCAGAAAGGAGATATAATATAGCCGCTTTAGAAGCAAGTGTAGCCGTACTACCTGTAGTATAGCCACACCTTAATTTTTTATTGCCGGAAATTACATAATGCTCATTCGCCAGCATTTAGATTGATTTTCTCCAATGTATAAAGCTTACCGTCTAAAGCTTCTATCTTTATGATATTATCATCGATAGAACCTGATATAGTTCCTTTTTCTGTATTTACATTTATGCCGTTTCCAGAATTAGTAAGGTAATACGAACCTATTCTTTTTGCTGTTACCCCATCACTAAGAGTTAATTTTTTGTCAGAAGAAAAACTTGCTGTATAGTTCTTTCCATTTATAGAAGTTTTCCAATAAGAATTAACAAGCTTATAGGAATTTTCTAAATCTAATGCTTTTTCTGTATTACTTGCTACGCTTTCATTTGCTTCCTGTAAAGATTTTTGAAGCTCATTCTTTTCAGTCTCATTTTTTTCAATTTGCTTTTGCAGATATGTCATAAGAGGTAAAGCAGAATCAGAATGTTCTTTTTCCATGAATATGATTTTTTTATGTAAAGGAGCAAGTAAAACCGTTATATAATTTTGAGCAAGACTATTTACATTATCAGACATAAAACCTAAACCTATGCCTTTTTTTATATTATTAGCATATTCTTTCTGATAATTCTGATAATATTCGTCAGCTTTTGCAGTGTGGTCTTTATCGTCCATTATAACAGTAGATTTTAATTGTCCGTCTGTATAAAAGCTTCGTCTCATTTCTGAGATTATATTCGTAGGCTCTAGTAGCATGCTTCCCTGATATTCACTTTTTATTCCAGAAACAACAAGTGTATCAGCTTCAGCTTCTTCAACCATTACATTGCGTAAATCAATTCCAAGCTGAGCACCTTCTACTTTTTCAGATGCTATAACAAGAACTGAATCCTGATAGTATTCTCCACGAACTTTGCTATCAATTATGTTATTTTTTTGAGGTTCTCCAATACTTTCGTATCTTACCATATTTTGATTTAAGTCTAATTGAGCAAGTATAAGTTTTAATGTTTTATTAAAAGAAATAATACTTTGCTGGGTATCTTTCAGAAGTGAAATCTGATTATTTTTACTTTGTAGTTCTATAGATTGCTTATCAAGCTGTATCTGCTTGTCTAAAAGTTCTTTTTCAGCAAGTTTCTTTTCTGTTTCAAGGCGGGCTATTTCTACTTTCTTTTGCTGAAGTTCTATTTCTTTGGAAGTTTCCCCCATTATGGCAGCTCTAGTATGCTTTTCAAGGATATGATTGAAAGAAACTACAACAGGTATCATAAGGAAACAAGCAGCAAGGGTTGAAATCATTACTGCAATGATTCCCCTAATTCCTGCTGTATTTCCCATTATCTTTGTTATTGCAAAAAAAGATATTAATGCTATCAAAAAAATACACCCCCCAATCACAAAGATGAAAGGGAGGCTCTGAGCCATATTTACAAATTGACTCCATGCAGATGCTAAACTATTCATGGGGGAATTATAATATTATCCCTCATATATGTCAAAAGCTCTTTTATTTAGAAGCTTTTAAGCTTTCCAAAGCTGTGTTTATATGAGATATATATAAATCTCTAACACCTTTATATTCTCCAAGTCCTTTTATTATTGGAGTTACTTTCTTAAAGCCAGCTTTCTGGAATTGAGTTTTCCAGCTATCTTCTTCATCTCCAGCCATATCATTTGTAGCGTGGTCACCAGCAACAAGCATTAAAGGTGTAAGTGTTACCTTTTTATATCCTGCATCTTTTACAAGTTTAATTACTGTTTCTACATCAGGATATGCTTCTACAGTTCCTACAAATACATTGTTATAGCCTTCAGCCTTTGCCTGATAATCAATAGCTGCATAAAGGAAGTTGCTAAAATAATCTGTACCATGTCCCATGAATACAAGAGCTTCTTTCTTTTCTAATGGAATATCCTTTGTTGTAGCTTCAAGAACTGCTGAAATATCATCAGGAGTTGCAAGTAGTGGCTTTCCATAAACAATAGATTCAAACTTATCTGAATAAGGTTCTGCCATTTTCATCATTTCATTATATTCAAGACCGAACATCATATGAGTTGGCTGAATTACAACATTTTTGCAACCTGCATCATAAGCTGCCTGTAAAGCTTCGTTTACGTCCATGATGTGAACGCCTTCAGTTTTTTCTATCTTCTTACGAATAATAGAACTTGTAAATGCAGTATAAACTTTTGATTCTGAATATACAGCCTGAACATCATTTGTAAGGGCATTTATTGTAGCTTCTCTACTGTCCTTGAATGAAGTTCCAAAACTTACCAGAATAATAGCGGTAAGAGACAATAACGTATTCATATCTAACTCCTATTGTTATGAATATTTGAAATTAAAAACGCCTTATTCATATAGAATTGTTGCTAATATTTCATAGCAAGAATCCCATTTTTCACAAGGTTTATAGTGGAATAGAGAACGAGGTAAGATTATTAACCGTTTATTTTTTATTGCATCAAGAGTTTCCCATGCAGGATTACTTTCAAGCTTTTTTCTTAATGATTCTACAGCTTTATTATGATTTGAACCCATTGTTGTGACAAAGATAAAATCTGGATTTTCAGCTATTATTTTTTCTATACTTAAATCATCTAAATTATAATCATCACTGTCAGCAATATTTATACAACCTAAATCTTTCAACATTGAACCTGTCATATCATTACGACTAGAACGTGTTGATTCTCCACTGCTATGAGCACGCAACAATAATATTTTTGGCTGTTTTTGTTTTTCCTTTGATGATACTGATTCTACAATATTCTTTATATTAGCAGCTACATCAAGAGCATTCTTTTTATAGCTATCACTATCCCCTGTAATTTTTGAACAGATTTCCATCATGTTCATATAATCTGCAAAAGTTTCTATTCTAAAATACGCACAAGGAATATTCATACTTGTTAATAGCTCTTCTAAAGCCTTATGCCCGGATATATTTGCAGACATAATTACAAAATCATAATCACCAGAAATAAGAAGCTCTTTATTAGGTTTCATCATTGCACCTAAATTCACAACATCATCATTTCTTATTAATCCTGCTTCTGAAGAAGTAAAGGTTGAGGTTTTCCATTCTGTATTTAATTTTTCAGCTTCTTCGGCTGTTATAGCTTCAGGCTCTGAAAAAGCGTCTTTTGTTGCAGCTTTTATTTCTCCTCCGGCACAAAGCCATATATGTGCAAGGCTCCCCTGCAACACAGCAACTTTTTTGGGAGAAGAAGCAAGCGTCACTGTACGCTTTAAGTCATCTGTAAATAAAATTTCAGAAGAATTGTCTGAATTTTTAGAAATAAAATTAGACTGCTTAGAACATGACAATAGACATGCTAAAAGCATGAAAATAATAGGTAATGAGAAAGTTTTCATTTCAAATAATCCCATACATCGTGAAATTACCAGTCATTTTAACCCAGCGATCCGACTTTTACGGTAGCGGGACTGTGAGGGATTTTCACCCATTCTTCTCTGGTAGGTCATGAAACCTTTGTTAAATTGACTTTCGAGAAATATACATCTTTTCTTTTTTATAAGCAAGCCAATTAGCTTATTCTATTTTGAATATATCAATTGTATCTACGAGAGTCTTTGCATTTGAGGAAAGCTCTTGAGACATAGAAGCAAGCTCTTCTGCTGCACTTGCATTTTGCTGTACAACCGTATCTAACTGTTCTATTGCTTTAGAGACTTGCTGAGCTGCTATATTCTGTTCTGCACAGGCATGTGATATTTCACCTACAAGATTTGAAGTCTTTTGTATTTCTGGTAATACGCCTGCAATTTTTATCCCAGCATTTTCTGCCTCTTTCAAGGTTGATGCCGATAAATCTATGATATCAGCAGAAGCTTTCTGGCATCTTTCAGATAGTTTTCTTACTTCACTTGCAACAACTGCAAATCCCTTTCCAGCCTCCCCTGCACGAGCAGCTTCTATTGCAGCATTAAGGGCAAGTAGGTTTGTTTGGCGGGCTATTTCTCCAACAACAGTGATTTTTTGTGAAATTGTCTTTACAGCTTCTACAGCTCCATTTACGGCTTTTCCACCATCTGCACTATCTATAGCAGTGTTTTCTGCAATACTTCCCGTTTCTGCTGCATTGGAAGCTGTTTGATTTACATTAGAAGCCATTTCTTCCATTGTTGCACTCATTTCTTCAGTAGAAGCTGCTTGTTCACTTGCACCAGATGATATTGACTGGCTTGAAATACTTATCTGTTCACTTCCATTCTGCACTTGTAATGCTATGTGTTTTACTTTTTTCATCATATTCTGCAAAATTTCAATGAAATCATTAACACCATCAATAAGCTGTGCAAATTCATCATTACTATTTACACTTAGTCTGTATGTTAAATCTGCGTCTATAGAAGACAACTTGCTAACTGTTGCGGCAACAGTATTTAATGGGTGCATAATTTTTACATACAGTATAAAGATGATAAGTGCTAAAATAGCAATTGTTGATAGAGTAATAACAACAATAAGAGGTCTAAATATACTAGAAGCCAACATAGATGATACAGCAAGATTCTTACTCATACAAACTACTGTCATTACAGAGCCGTTGTAATCATAGAAAGGAAAATAATAAGCAATATTTTTAACATTTGATATCATTTCATTCCTGATAAAGTCCTTACCATTTCTTACATTTTCAAGAATAGCATCGTCTTCAAGAATCGTTCCGTCCATTAATGCCATACTTGTAACATATCTTGTAGAGCCATCAAATATTGTTATATCTGCATTCAGATTATCTCCAATTTTTGTTATAACAGAACTGCTAGAAATTTTCTTCTCTATAATAAAAACTGCCTCTACTCCATTTTCACTTTCAATAGGACAGGATACAAGAGCGTAAATATCTTTATCTTCTTTT
>JAILNT010000371.1 GCA_024691265.1 Treponema sp.
CTCAGATTCAATGTAATGTAAATGTCGGAACATTTATTCCTAAGCCTCATACTCCGTATCAATGGATTAGACAGCTTTCTCCAGAAGAATCTGTTATAAAGATGAATTATATTCGAGAAAATCTTCCTCGTGGTAAATTCAAGGTGGGAACTCATAATGAAAATGTTGCTTTCCTTGAAGGACTTGTTTCTCGTTGTGACAGAAGAGCTGGCGAAGTTATTCTTGAAGCCTATAAAAGAGGAGTTCGCCTTGATGCATGGGAAGAACATTTAAGGGAAAATATGCCTATTTGGCTTGATGTATTCTCTAAAGCAAATTGGAATGTTAGAAATGAGATTTTAAGAGAAAGAAGCCTTGACGAAGAACTTCCATGGAAATCTGTTACACTTGGACCTTCAGCTTCTTTTTATAAAAAGGAGTGGAATAAATCCCTGACACATCTTTTAACTTCAAAGTGTAGTACAACTTGTACAGAACGCTGTGGAGTATGTAATAAAGAGAAAGCAGTTCATTCTGTAAAAAATGATGTGGAAAAGCTTCTTGAAAATCCTTCAGCTCCAGTAAATAAAGTTAATGCTAGTCGTTTGGAAAATGTTCCAATTCTCTGGAGATGTTTGTTTACATTTGAGAAAAAAGATGGCAGTGAATATATTTCCCATCTTTCTCAGCTTGAGATTTTCCAAAGGGCTTTCTTATGTGCTTCACTTCCTATTTTGTATACAAATGGCTTTAATCCAATTCCTAGACTTGAATTTGCTTCGACTCTTTCTATTGGTATTCGCTCTTATGATGAGATTGCTTCTTGTGTTTTAACATCTAAAATGACAGAAGATGATTTTGTTAAGAAGATGAATGCCTGTCTTCCTAGCAATCTTAGAATAAAGTCATGCTATATATTTGAAGTTACAAATCAGAGAAAGAGAGAATCTTTAGCTACTTCGCTTTGGGGAAATCGTTATGATTACAGTCTTAAATCAGGATATGATATGAATGCATTCCTTGCAAGTGATGCGGCTAAAGAAATTACTTCAAAAGAGGGCTTTATTTGCAATAAAAAAGATTCTTCTTGGGATTTTACTATTCCTTTCAAATACGATAGACCTTTTAGAAATGCACTGGAAGATTTCTTTGGTAAAAAGATATATGAGTTTTGTTATATTACAAAGACTTGTACTTTAGCTTCTCCTGTGATTACAGGCTGGACAGCAGAAGATGATAAAGCATGGCTTGCTTCTCATTCTAAAGCTGATATGTCTGATGTGATTTGTGATGAAGTTTCTAAAGAAACAAAAGATAATGCTCCTGTACCTTACTATGAGCTTTATGAGCGAATTGCACAAATAAATCAATCTCTGATTCAGGAGAGAAGGGCTATTGCTATAAAGAGGAGAGAGTTCTTTAAGACTCACCCAGAAATGGCAAATAGGAATAAGGCCCAAAAGTCACAGGCAAAAAAAGAAGATTAGTGTCTTAGCCTAGGGGAAAAAGCTTATGAAAAGATTTTTGATTCTGTTATTATCTTTTCCATTTATTTTTGCTTCTTGTGCTTCTAATGAATCTCAATGTATTACAGAAGAGCTTGATACAAAATCTCTCTCGAATGATGAGTTTGTAGAACCTTCTTATACATTGAGAACTCCAGAACAAATTTCAGGAGATAAAGGGTATTCTCATAATACAATTATTGTTATGCTGGTAAATGGGACAACAGCAGACGATATAAAGAGGCTTGCTTCTGATTTTAATCTGGATATCGTTTATAGCTATTCTGTAATTAATGGCTGTGCATTGGCAAGTAAAAAAGAGCTATCAGAAGTAGAGCTTTCTACTTTATTGGAAAAATTAACTTCTGATAGCCGTGTTTTAACTGCAGAAAAAGATTATATCTATACTTTATCAGATGATATTTGATTCTTTTTTATACAGTTCTATAGCATCTTGATAGCTCATAGGTTTTCCAAATACGTAGCCTTGAACAAAATCGCAGCCATGTGTTTTTAATATTTCAAGCTGTCTTTCGTTTTCAACACCCTCTGAAATAACTTCACATTTCATTGTGTGTCCCATATAAATTACAGAATCGACAAGCTCCTGATTCAAGATATCTGTTTCTATATTGTCCACAAGACTTTTATCTATTTTCAATAGATTTACAGGTAGTCGTAAAAGTTGTGAAATTGATGTATAGCCTGTACCAAAATCATCAAGGGCAAACATTACACCTTTGTTTCTTAAACTGTGTATATTGCTGTAAGCAATTTCAATAGACCTAGTCAATGTGTATTCTGTAATTTCTATCTCTAAGCAATTTGGAGGAAAGCCTGTTTTTTCTAAAAGATATTCAATGTTTGGAGCAAAATTTGGATTAGAGATGTTTTTTGCAGAAACATTTATTGATATTATAAGAGGAATCTTATATTCATCTATAACTTGCTTAAATTCCCT
>JAILNT010000377.1 GCA_024691265.1 Treponema sp.
TGTTTCAAATATTAAAGATTAAAAGAATTCTTTTGTGTAGTAAGCATCTTTTAGAATCTTTTTCATATCTTCAACAACTGGAACTCTAGGGTTTGCAGGTGAACACTGGTCTTCATATGCAAGATAAGCAAGCTTTTCTACTGCATCAAGATATGTTTTTTCATCAAGTCCTTGGCTCTGGAAGTTCATTGCAATTCCAACTCTCTTTCCAAGTTCTCCACAAGCTTTTGCATAAGATTCTACGCCTTCTTCTGTTGTCTTTGCAGGAAGTCCAAGCATTTTTGCAAGTTCTGCATAGCGTTCGGCAGCTTTATAGTAGTTATACTTAGGCCATGTTGAAAGTTTGTCTGGTTGTGTTCCATTATAACGAATTGTGAATGGCAAAAGAATTGCATTTGCTCTTCCGTGTGGAACATGGAATTCACCACCAATTTTATGGGCCATAGAATGGTTCATACCAAGGAATGAATTTGCGAATGCCATACCAGCAAGACAAGAAGCATTATGCATTTTTTCTTTTGCTTCAAAGTCGCTAGCTCCATTGTTATAGCTTCTTTCAAGGTACTTAAATACCATTTTGATTGCCTGGATACAAAGTCCATCTGTAAAGTCGTTTGCCAATGTAGAAACATAAGCTTCTGTTGCATGTGTCAAAACGTCCATACCTGTATCTGCAACAATCTTTGGAGGAAGTCCTAATGTGAATGAAGGGTCAATGATAGCAATTGTTGGTGTAAGAGAATAATCTGTTAATGGATACTTTTTATTCTCTTCTTTATCTGTAATAACAGCAAATGGTGTTACTTCAGAACCAGTTCCTGATGTTGTTGGAATACAAACAAGCTTTGCTTTCTTTCCAAGCTGTGGATAGCGGAATGCACGCTTTCTGATGTCCATAAACTTCTGTTTTAAGTCATTAAAGTCTACATCAGGATTTTCATAGAACAACCACATTCCTTTTGCTGCGTCCATTGAAGAACCGCCACCTATAGCAATGATTGTATCTGGATTAAAATTCCTAATGAGAGCAACACCCTTACGAACAGTCTGAATGCTTGGGTCTGGTTCTACATCACAGAAAAGCTGGTATTGAACAGGGTCACGGCGAAGTTTAAGCTGGTTTGTAATTTTGTCTACAAATCCTAAATCTACCATTGAGCGGTCACAAACAATAACAACTTTATGAACGTTCTGCATCTGATGGAGATATTCTATAGAATCACGTTCAAAGTAAATCTTTGATGGAAGCTTAAACCATTGCATATTATTGCGTCTCCTTCCTAGTTTCTTTACATTGATGAGGTTTACAGCACTTACATTATCATCTGTAGAGTTATGACCGTAAGAACCACAACCAAGTGTTAATGATGGAATGAATGAGTTATAAACATTTCCTATTCCACCGAATGTTGAAGGAGAGTTCCATATAATACGAATAGCAGGAACTATATCACCAAATTTTTCTGCGAGCTTTTTATCTTTTGTATGGATTGTAGCAGAATGTCCAAGTCCGTTAAATCTTACGGAAGCTTCTGCCTTTTTAAGTCCGTCATCAGTGCTTGTTGCTTTTACAACTGCAAGGACAGGAGAGAGCTTTTCACGAGTAAGACATTCTGCAGGTCCAATATCTTTACATTCTGCAAGAATAATGCTTGTGCGTTCAGGAATATCAAAACCTGCATTTTTTGCAAGTACAACAGGATTCATACCTACAACAATAGGATTAAGTTTTGCAACGTTTGGATCCCCTTCTACGCCAAACATATATTTTTCAAGTAATTTCTTTTCTTTGTTTGTACAAAGATATGCCCGATATTCCTTGAAAGTTTTTATAGCTTCATCATAGATTTCTTTATCGATAATAGCGGTTTGTTCTGATGCACAAATCATACCGTTGTCGAATGCTTTTGACATTACAACATCATTTACGGCTTGCTTTAAATCGCATGTTTTTTCTATATAAGCAGGAACGTTTCCGGCACCAACTCCTAATGCAGGTTTTCCCTGTGAATAGGCAGCACGAACCATTGCGTTTCCACCGGTAGCGAGAATTGTTGCAACTCCTTCATTACCAATAAGGAGACTTGTTTTCTCCATAGATGGCTG
This sequence comes from Treponema sp., assembly GCA_024691265.1. Classification (GTDB taxonomy): domain Bacteria; phylum Spirochaetota; class Spirochaetia; order Treponematales; family Treponemataceae; genus Treponema_D. Next base: position 2,107 of record JAILNT010000377.1, read on the forward strand.
TTCAATCCACTGAATACAGTTTTTTGGAGCACCAGCAGCAACGGCAGCTTCATAAACTATTTTAGCAGCAGCAATAGAGCATTTTATAGCACTTGGGTGGAATGAAAAAATGATAGGGTTTCTGGTTTTAAGACAGATAAGTGATTTGAAAATAGCTGTAGATGTTGGGTTTGTTACAGGTGTAAGACCGGCAATAACTCCTACAGGTTCTGCAATTTTTACAATACCTGTTACATCATCATCGTCAATAATTCCTACTGTTTTTAGATGACGCATGTTGTTTACAACGTATTCACAGGCAAAAAGGTTTTTTGTAGCCTTGTCTTCAAATACTCCGCGTTTTGTTTCTTCAACAGCAAGTTTTGCTAAATCGCCATGATGGTCAAGTGCTGCTACACTAGCTTTTGCTACAATGTAGTCAATCTTTTCCTGGTCGAAATTAGCATAGTCTTCCAATGCTTTTTGAGCCTTTGCAACTAAGTCATTAATCTCTTTCTGAGGTTCAGTTAACTCTTCGCTCATTTTGTTTTAAGCCTCCTTATAAACATAACTTTAATTCTAACATGGTTATTTTTATAACGCCACTTTTTTTTGAAAAAAATAAAATTTAAAGTTACTTTCATTTTAGAGAATGCAGTTATTTCAAGCGAAGAGCTTTATTTTCGCAATAATTATTGAGAATTATTTTATATTCGAGTTAATTTTGTAATTTAAGAAAAAATTATATATTTCTCTTAAATTATTTTTTTATGAAAGCCATTTTTCCCATTCTTTCGTAGCAAGTCCTACTGTTGCGTCTTCTTTTCCATTTCTTACTACAGGAAGTTTTAGAAGTTTTTGGTTTTCAAACAGTTTATCTTCTTTTTCACTGTCATCAAGATATGCAATTGAAGAATAATCTTTTGATTTTTTATCTATCATTTCTTCTATAGCATCGCTTTTTGAAGAGGCTTTTTTTGTGAGCAGAGAAACTACATTGTCATATTCTCCCCTACTCATTTCTTTTTCTTTTAAGTCTATAAATTGAAAAGGTATTCTTCTTTCTTTGAAGAACATTTGAGCTTTCTTTGTATCAAAACTTTTAGCGTTTCCAAATATCTGTATAGCCATGCTAAGCATTTTAACATGAACGGATATCTATTTTCCAGATGATTTACTTATAAAAAAAATATCACCAATAAGAAATGCCTTGACCGGTCAATTATTAAGTTTTCATACTTTATAATTGAAATTTCTTATTGGTGACACCTTTTATTATCAATTATAGATATTCATCTTTCCACTTGTCTTAAGCAAGCTTTTTCACCTCGATAATTTCCCCCTTGTCTGCAAGCGTTGTAGAAAGATAAATTTTTGCAGAAAGCTTGTCCTTAAAAAGAAAAGCCTTTTCAATGTCAGTTACAGCACCTTTTGCATTTAGATATGTGCCGTTTGCAAACTTGATAATGTAGTTCATATTTCCTCACCTTTTGATAATACATAACGAATAATAACTCTAAAATGATGTAAAATCTCTTCCCCGGTCTTTTCTGAGAATTTAAATCACTTACCATTTAAAATGTTACGTTTTTTTAATTAAAATGTCCAGATTTTTTCTAAAATCTCCATATTTTTTTCTAAAATCTCCATTGTTTTTTATTTTCTTTAAAAATCAAAATGTCAGATTCGTAAAAGAAATCTCTATTTTTTGACTGTTTACAATTCCAATTTTCTTATGTACACTAAAAAGATATATGGCAAAGACATTTGACGACAAGAAAATCATTTATTCTATGGACCGTGTTAGCCGTGCTTACGGCACAAAGGTTGTTTTAAAAGACATCAGTATTTCTTATTATTATGGTGCTAAAATCGGCGTTATTGGTGAAAATGGTGCTGGTAAATCTTCTCTTTTCAAGATTTTGGCAGGAGTAGATAAAGATTTTACTGGAGAAACAACTATATCTCCTGGTTATACACTCGGTTATCTTGAACAGGAACCAAAGCTTGAAGAAGGCAAAACTGTTATAGAAATTGTAAAAGAAGGTGTAAAGCCTATTACAGATTTGCTTGCAGAATTTGATAAAGTAAACGAAGCTTTTGGTGACCCTGATGCAGATTTTGATAAGCTCTGTGCTCGTCAGGCAGAGCTTCAAGAAAAACTTGATGCTGCTGATGCATGGAATCTTGATGCAAATCTTGAACTTGCTATGGACGCTTTGCGTTGTCCTCCTGCTGATCAGGTTGTAGATGTACTTTCTGGTGGTGAAAGACGTCGTGTTGCTTTGTGTCGTTTGCTTTTACAGCAGCCTGATATTCTTCTTCTTGATGAACCTACTAACCATCTTGATGCTGAAACTGTTGCCTGGCTTGAACGTCATCTTCGTGATTATAAAGGTACTATTATTGCTATTACCCATGACCGCTACTTCCTTGATAATGTAGCTGGCTGGATATTGGAAATGGATAGAGGTGAAGGATATCCTTTCAAGGGTAATTATTCTGCCTGGCTTGAAGCAAAGGAAAAGCGTCTTGAGCAGGAAGAAAAGCAAGCTTCTGTTCGTCAGCGTGAAATGAAGGAAGAGCTTGAATGGATTCATGCTGGTGCTAAAGGCCGTCAGGCAAAGCATAAGGAACATATTACAAAATATGAAGCTTTACTCGCAGAAGAATCTAGCCGCATTAAACTCAAGGATAGCCAAATAAGTATTCCTGCCGGTCCTAGACTTGGTAATGTTGTAATTAATGCAGAAAAGCTTACAAAGTCTTTTGGTGATAAGCTTTTGTTTGAAAATCTTGATTTTAATGTTCCTGCTGGTGCAGTTGTGGGGATTGTTGGTCCTAATGGTGCTGGTAAGACAACTTTATTTAAGCTTATTGCTGATGCTGCTGGTCAGGAAACTGGAGAAAAGCCTGATGCAGGTTCAATTAAAGTTGGTGAAACTGTAAAGCTTGTTTATGTTGACCAGATGAGAAGTAAACTAGACCCAAATAAGACTGTTTATGAAATGCTTTCTGGTGGTGCAGATTTAGTTAAGCTTGGTGCAGTTGATGAAAAAGGCAGACCTGTAAATGGTTCTTTACGTGAAGTTAATGCTCATGCTTATTGTTCATGGTTTAACTTTAATGGACCTGAACAGAACAAGAAGATAAGTGTTCTTTCTGGTGGTGAAAAGAATAGACTTAATATGGGAATGATGTTCAAAGAAGCTGGAAACGTGCTTCTTTTGGATGAACCTACAAATGACCTTGATATTACAACAACTCGTTCTCTCGAAGAAGCTATAAACAGTTTTGCAGGTTGTGTTCTTGTTGTAAGTCATGACCGCTATTTCCTTGACCGTATTTGTACTCATATTCTTGCCTTTGAGAATAATAGTGAAGTTAAATGGTTTGAAGGTAACTGGTCTGAATATGTTGAGTGGAAGAAGAAAGTGCTTGGCATTGATTCAGAAATTCCTCACAAGACTGTTTATAGAAAACTTGTCCGCTAGTTTTTCTGCTTGACTTATTTACTCCCAATCTGTTATACTTTTTAACACGTTTGGGGGTGTAGCTCACCTGGCTAGAGCGCTAGCATGGCATGTTAGAGGTAAGGGGTTCAAGTCCCCTCATCTCCACTTATAAAAGCTTCTATAGAATTCTATGGAAGCTTTTTTTTTATTTCTGAAATCCTTAAAGAGAGAGTATTATAAAATGATAAGTTCAGTATATCTTTTGATTTGTATTGTTTGGCTTATTCCCCTAGTTTTAGATATTATATTGCTGATAAATAAAAATCGTTCTTTAGCCTGGTTATTTCTTCTTGTATTTCCTGGTATAAATTTCTGGGGGTTATTAATTTTATTTTTGGTTAAACCTCTTAAAACCTGTAATAATTGTAAAAGAAAGATTCAAAAAGACGCAAGAGTTTGTCCTTATTGTGCGACAGCCTTTGGAGATGTGTTAAAAACTCAGAAAGATATAAAGCTTGAAAAACGTAAACAGTTTAAGAAAATAATTTTTTCAATAGTTGGAGTTTTATGTATTTGTTCAGTTTTTATTTTTGCTATCATTAGTAGCTGCTCTAATATTTTTACAGATTCAATACCTTATAAGCAGT
>JAILNT010000386.1 GCA_024691265.1 Treponema sp.
CACAATAAAAATAATGATTGTAAAGTTATTACAGAAAAAATGATTAATGAAGCTAAAGAAGATATGATTAATGAAATATTATCATGTTATCTTGAAGGTAAAATACGTTTTTTATCTGATGATGAAAGTTCTTAAAGTTCATTTTATATAAATATTTTTTGGAAATAATTTTTATTGTGTTAGACTATAAAACATGAATCAAGAAATAGCTTTTTCTTCAAGAACTAACACTGAAGACGCAGTCTTAGATATTTTTAATCAACTAAGAAGTCCTGCTGAAAATTACAAAGTTGTAATCTTTTTTGCAAGCAGTATATATGACTTTGACCTTCTTTCAAAAAAAATAAAAGAACATTTTCCTTCTTCTCATGTTATTGGTACAAGCACATCTGGTGAAATTTCACCTAAAGGATTTTCTAAAAACACTCTGGTAGTTACAACAATGAGTGATAGCATGACTAGAATTTCAGGAGTATTGATAGATGATGCAGATAAATTTCCTGTAATCTATAAAAAAGATATAGAAGATGCTGCATCTTCTATAGGAATCAGATTTCATTCTAAAGGTACTAATAAAGATTGTTTTGCCTTAACCTTTATAAATGGACTTTGTAATGCAGAAGAAGCAGTTCTTGCATTAATAAATTCAATTATTGATGATAAGGAATTTAATATTGTTGGCGGTTCTGCTGGTGATGACTTAAAATTCAAGGAAACTTATGTAAGTTATAATGGTGAAGTTGTAAGTCATGGTGCTGTAATATTATTCTTTAAAACTTCCCACAGATTTATTATAAAAAAAGAAAATATCTTCGTTCCAACAGGAAAAAGACTAAAAATTACAAGCGTAGTTTCTCAAACTAGAACTATAACTTCTATAAATAATCAAAATCCAAAAAGAAGTTATGCAACAGCGTTAGGACTTTCAGAAAGTGAAGCTGAAAACTCTATACTAAAATATCCATTTGGACGTGTATTTGGAACAGAAATGTTTATTTCTTCGATAAGTAGTTTCCAACAAAATGGTAACATGAACATGTATTCCAGAGTACTTCCTAATACAGAAGTTGAAGTTCTTGAACCTATAGACCCTATTGAAGAAGCAAAAAAGACAGCTTCAGAAATCAGAAATGAAATAAAGAACCCAGGTTTCACATTAATTGTGAATTGTATTCTTCGCACAATAGGATTTGAAAAAGACAATATGCTAAACCCTATATCAAGAGTCTGGAATCAATATTATCCAAATTATTGCGGATTTAGCAGTTATGGGGAGCAAATAAACAGATTAAATTCAAATCAGACATTTGTAGTGCTAGTAATTGAAGCTTAACTTAGGAGTAAAATACCATGACAAAAGAAACTTTAGACATAAAAACAATTATCCAGGCAGGATACGATATAGTAAATACTCTTATAAAATTTGCACTTACAGAAACTGATGCCAATACATTTTTGAAGGACTACCTAGGAGATAACGAATCTTCAAGAAAGCAAAAAGAAGTATTAAACCAATTTTCTGAAAGTGGAAACAGGATTCAAGTTTCTGCTGAAAAAATTGTTGAATCGACAAATTCTAACAATCAGCAAATAGATGGCATAAATGAAATGTTTAACAACATGTCAAAGACCATGGATCATTTGAAAGAATCTAGCAAAGCCATTGATGCAAAATTAAATTCACTTAAAGACCAGATAAAAAAGATTACAGAGTTTGCAAAAAACATTCAGGATATTTCAGACCAGACAAATCTTCTGTCATTTAATGCTTCCATAGAAGCCGCCCGTGCAGGACAAGCTGGTAAAGGTTTTAGAATAATTGCTAATGAAGTAAAAAAACTTTCTGGTAATACAGGTGCTGCATCTCAAGAAATTGCAAAGAAAATAAAAGACCTTGATAAATTAATTTCTGAAGTTATGGACGAAAACAACAGTCATAACACTTTTATAAATGAAATGCAAAATGCTACAAAAACATCTGAATCAGTACTAGCTTCAATAAAAGAAGGTGCTGATGAAAATGCAACGCTTACAAATCAGATGTATCAGGAAATCCGTGAAAATCAGCAGAATATTATTTCATCAACAGAAGAAACTGAACGAGTAAATAATGAGCAGATTAAAATTATTGCACAAAGAACAGCAGATGAAACTTTCATTACAAACGACAGACTTTCATTTCTTATAGAACTTGAAAAATTATTTGAATATATGAAAGAACATGCTAGTGAGTATGAGAATAAAAATATCTAGCATACTACTAGGATTTATTATATAATCGCTTTCATGCTTTATCAGTTTGCAAGAACAAGATTTACTTTCGGTAAAGAAAATATGGAAAAAATTGCCAGTGCCCGCGTTATCGTATTCGGTATCGGAGGCGTTGGCAGCTATGTTACAGAAGCTCTAGTCCGTTCTGGAATAGGAGCAATAGATATTGTAGATAATGATAAAATCAGCCTAACAAATCTAAATCGACAGCTTTTCGCACTCCATTCTACTCTTGGAAGAGATAAGGTTGATGTTGCAGAAGAACGGATACATGATATAAATCCTGATTGTAAAGTTACAAAACACAAAATATTTTTTACGCCAGAAACTTCAAATCAATTCGATTTTTCTCAATATGATTACATAATAGATTGCATTGATACTGTTACAGGGAAAATAGAACTTGTATTAAAAGCCGAAGAGGCAAAAAAAAATATTATAAGCAGTATGGGAGCAGGAAACAAAGTTGACCCGACAAAATTTCAGGTAACAGATATTTCCCGCACTTCTGTCTGCCCTCTTGCAAGGGTTATGCGAAATGAATTAAAAAAAAGAGGAATAAAAAGATTAAAGTGTGTATTTTCAACTGAAAATATTATTGCTCCTCAATATGAAGATTCTGATATAGATGCTGATATAAATCAGGAACAGTCCATAAATATAAAAAAACAGGCACCAGGAAGCAATGCTTTTGTGCCTTCTGTTGCAGGTTTAATTATAGCAGGAGAAGTTTTAAAAGATTTAACTCAGTTCCATGTAACAAATCTTTTTCCCGTTTTAAAACATAAAACTGCAAGGTCAAAATAATAGTTTTTTAGGAAAGAGCATACCCTTTAAATTTTTTATTAATATTGACATAGCTCGTTTTTTCGGTGTATATTAAAAGTCCCCGTATATTGTAAAAACAGTGATTGCTCATCACTGCAACGCCAGAAGCCGATGCTAGGTGGAAGACGAAAGACTTTTTTGTAGTAAGGTACTATACATGAAAACTATTTTTGTTAAAGAACACGAACAGGTTCGCAACTGGTACATCATCGATGCTGCCGGACAGCCTTTGGGACGTGTTGCAGCTAAGGTTGCATCAGTTCTTCGTGGTAAAAACAAGGCTGCCTATACTCCTAATCAGAACATGGGAGACTATGTAGTTGTTATTAACGCAGCTAAGGTTGTGGTAACTGGCAATAAGAATGAAGATATGTTGTATCGCCATCACACAGGATTTATACGTGGATTGCGTGAATTCTCATTCGAAGAATTAATCCAGCGTAAGCCTGTAGATCCATTCCGTCGCACTCTTGCAGGAATGTTGCCTAATGGTAGCTTGGGACGTTCTCTCATGAAGAATGTTAAGATTTATGCAGGTGCTGAGCATCCTCATGCTGCTCAGAATCCAAAGCCTCTCGCATTCTGAGTTTTAGGAGCTTATTGTGGTTAAAAATATTGCAATCGGTACAGGAAGAAGAAAGACAGCAACTGCTCGTGTATTTGTACGCGAGGGTTCTGGAAAAATCGTTGTAAACGGAAAAGAATTGAAGGACTACTTCACAAGTCTTGACCAGATTCGTGTTGTACAGCAGCCACTTGTTGTAACATCAAGTGACAATAAGTATGATATCCTTATCAATGTAGTTGGTGGTGGTCTTAACGGACAGGCTGCAGCTTGTTTGCATGGAATTGCACGTGCTTTGACACAGATTGATCCTGATTGTCATGCAGCATTGAAGGCAAACGGATATCTTACACGTGATTCTCGTATGGTTGAACGTAAGAAGTACGGTCAGCGCGGAGCTCGTAGACGCTTCCAGTTCAGCAAGCGCTAAACTTTACTTTATATATTACTGTCGCATGATTATTTGTGCAGTAGAAGAGGTCTCTTCTGGATATTTAAAAATAATGTCTGGAACGGGACCTTTTTTCATTAGAACAGAATACCTTTCTTTTCTCTCTCCTGATAGCTTAAAATGCCTTATAAATTATTCTCTAAATAATATTATTGAACCAAAAGAATTTCTTCAGGAAGAAGAAGATGATATTCTAAATGCAAAAGAAGCTTTATTGGCTGAAAAAGCAGCCTTAAAAAGTCTTGCAAGAAGTGAGCAATGTCGTTTTATGCTTGCACAAAAACTTTATGAAAAGAATTTTTCAAAAGCAGCTGTAAACAAGGCTTTAGATTTTTTAGAAAGCAAAGACTTTCTTAACGACATGCGTTTTGCATCTTCATGGATAAGAACACGAGCTATAGCTAAAGCTGAAGGTCGCAAAAAACTTGAGTTAGAGCTTGCTGCACGAGGAATAAAAAGAACTTGTATAAAAGATGTTCTTGATAAATATTTTTCAGAAACAAGCGAAATAGAACTTTGTAATAAAGCTCTATCAAAACTTTTAAGGTTAAAGACTCCTTCTGATAAATTATTCAATAAGTTGATACAAAAAGGTTTTTCTGTCAAAATTGTAAATACTGTTATTTCACAGTCAAACCTTTAAAAGTGAGAGTTGTAAATGCATTTAGTAGATGATACAGAAAATCAAAAAGCAGGTTTATATTCTGCACTCGAAGTTTCTCATATTTGTGGTGTTGTAAATCAGACTGTTATAAACTGGATAAAAAGCGGTTTTTTAAAAGCTTCAAGAACTCCAGGTGGTCAATATAGAATATATCCTGAAGATTTAGCACAATTTATGCTTAACCACAATCTTCGAATTCCTGAAGAAGTTATAGACCTTTGCAAGAATAGGAATGAATTATATTCAAAAAGCATTCTTGTAGTTGATGATGACGAAGGTCTGAACAGTGTAATTACAAAATTTTTAGGCAAAAAATTTCCTACAATGCAAATCTTTCAGGCATTTGATGGTTTTGATGCTGGTTCGCAAATGATGGAAAAAAGACCTTGCTGTATAATACTTGATTTGGACTTACCAGGTGTAGATGGTTTTTCAATTTGCAGCAGAATACGTGAAGGCGATAAATACGGAAAACCTACAATTATAATAATGACAGCACTTGAAGATTCAGAACTTGAAAACAAGATGAAAGAATTAGGTGTTAAACATCTTTTCAGAAAACCTATAAATCTTGTACAGCTATCAGAAGCTGTACAATCAATTGTAAATAAATAGATAAAGTTATTTAATTTCGTTTATATCCCGTGTAAAGATATGCGGGATATGGAACATCATTTTCAAACAGCTCTAAAATTGCAGAAGGAACTGGAGAAGACTCTTCGATTTTTGATTTTTCCATATTTGTATAAGTTTCCATAAGTAATTTATAAAGGCTTTTTTTGCTATCTGGTCTGAAATGAGTAACTTCTATATCATTTCTGGCATACTCTGTATTCACCATGTCATCAACGGCATTTTCCCATGTATCAATTTTATCTACAAGTTTATTTGCTAAAGCCTGCTTTGCTGTGTAAACTCTGCCATCTGCAAGTTCTTTAACTGTATTTATATCAAGCTGCCGACTTTCTGCAACAATATCAGTAAACTGTTCATAACACTCATCTGCTATTGATTGCATTATTGCCCTCTGCTCATCAGTCATAGATTGATTATAATTTCCCATATTTTTATTTCTACCGGCTGTTATTGTTGTAGACTTTATTCCATATTTTTCCATTAATCCGGTTAAATCTAAATGCTGTCCTGAAATTACACCAATAGAACCTGTAAGAGTATTTCTGTTTGCATATATTTTTTTAGATGCACATGCTATATAATAGCCTCCACTTGCAGCAAGAGATTGCATATAAGTATATACAGGCCTCTTTGTTTCTTCTGCATACCGTTTCAATTCAAGATAAACTTCATCAGCTTCATATACAGCTCCACCAGGAGAATCTATAACAAGCATAATTCCCATGTTCATAGAATCATCTGCCAATTTATCTATTGTATCTAGAAGCCATGCCTGGTCATAACTATCATTTTTATTTGTTATTACACCTTCTATGTGAATAGCTGCTATGTAAGGCTTATTCGCTTTTTTGAAAGGACTGGAATCTGAATTACGGGAGAAAACTGCACAAGCTAAAGCAATGACAACAAGGATAAGTAATATAACTATACCATTTTTACTAGATTTTTCATTATTCATATTATTGTTTTGCGGAACTAAATAATTCATACTCGCCTCTCCTATTAAATAAATATTATATTTAGATAAAATCCTGCTCTGTTAAAATTTGTTGCTTTATAGCTGCAGCTTTTAGAGCTTTATAAACATTGCAAGATGTCATTTCCATATATGGTAAAGTCCAAAGGAAACCTATTCCCAATGTAAAACAAGAAATAATAAACCAGCCTAAAAAACTAAGATGCATTATAAATATTTCAGCTTTATGATTTTGAGTCATTATTGAACTTATTTTTATCGCTTTAAATATCGAAATATGTTTATTTTCTGCCAATATAAAATAAACTTGGGAATAAGCATAGAATTTTATAAAAAAAGGAAAAATAAATAATAAAAACCAAAAAGAAAAATACAATAGCAAAATAAAAGCTGCAAAAATTCCCTTTTTCCAGTCATTCAAACCTTTTAAAAATGTATTAAAAGATATTCTTTCCGTAAAAGCTTTTTCTTTTGAAAGGAAAATTGAAAGATAAACGTTTGCATTTGCAATA
>JAILNT010000388.1 GCA_024691265.1 Treponema sp.
TATTGCAAAGACAGTAATGGAACTGGCAGCTCTCAATCTAATATACGCATGGCTTGTTTTTGTTGATGCAAGTTTATATGAAAGTAAAGATCACGTATTTAGAAACTTTAAATTCCCTTTTTATATAATGGCTGTTTTTGGAATTCTGCTTGTTTTAAATCTTTTTACGGGAATAATGTTTACAATAAATGACAAATTATGGTATGACGCAACGCTTTTATATCATATAATGGAATTAGTGGAAGCAGTTTATGTTTTATGGTCATTCTATTTAATTCACAGATACAGGAAGTACTATGGAAAGCTCCATTTTTTCAGAGTCTGGCCCATGATGATGCCAATTGTTGTTGGAATCACAATATCGCTGCTCACTAACTTTTCGGCGATTCATCTCGGACTTACAATTGGAGCTATCGGATTATATTTTTCAATGATGGAAACCTTTAGATATGAGGAACCCAGGACAGGCTTTTTTAATAAGCACTATCTGAAACAGCTCATTGAACTTGCCGGAGCAAAGGAGTATGACTATTCAAGTGCGTTTGTTATAGAAACTAAAGAGGATCTCATTTTTGCCGATATAATTAGGAAAGAGGTTCCTAAAAGAGGCGAGATAATTCACTTAAAAGAAGGAAAATTTCTATTTTTCTCTATAAATTCAAAAAAGAATCTGATAAACGCCGTTAAAAATATGATATACGATGCAGCTGATGAATACGAAGATAATCATAAAGGAACTGAACTTGGAGTATCTGTACAAACATTTATTAAGAAGAAAGGAGAAAAAACATCGGATTTTATAAAAAAGTTTATGCAACAATAATATGAGACAGCAAAAATGTGTTATATAAGGAGGATTTTTTATGAGTAAATCAGGAATGATAAGTAAAGTAATTGCAATGAGTACCGCTTTGTTTATTGGTGTTTCATTTGTAATGGCACCTGTGAAGGTAAATGCCGCAGCCTATGATTTTGAGGATGAAAATGGTGTACGTTATCAGATCAAAACGAACCCGACAGAGGAGGATAATGGAACATGTATCGTTGTTGGCGGAAAAAAGAACATAACCACGGTTGAAATACCAATGAGTTATTCTTCGGATGATGAGGAAGAAGAGGATGAGTACGATGTTGTGGGAATTAAAAAAGGAGCATTTAAAGGGTGTAAGAAGATTACTTACGTTTCTATAGATTCTGATTCCGCGATTACTTCTATACCGAATAACGCTTTTGAAGGATGCACAAAATTAAAGAAGGTTGAACTTGAAAACGAAACGCTCAAAACTATAGGAAAAAATGCTTTTAAGAATTGTAAAAATCTCAGCAGTATTTCTATTGAATCAACAGATCTATCACTAAAGAATATAAAGACAGATGCTTTTAAAAATACCAAAAAGGGAATGCAGGTGTCAGGCTATGACCTTGCTCATTCCAAAAAGCTTAAGAAAATGATCGAAAAAAGAGGCGGAAACAAAGTTAAGGCTGTAGATCCTGACAAAGATTCTGATGATGATGATGATGATGATTCAGAGGATGATGAAGAGTGAATATTTGTTAATAGATCCAAAGAAATGGCAAAGGATAAACACATATGATATTTTCCTATCATTTTGATATTGCCGGCATTTTGGTAATTCTCACCAGTTTAATATGTGCCTGGATTCGGCCCAAATTATTGAAGTCCTTTAGTGTTAATTTAAGACTTCTTATTGTACTTGCAATTCTTTATAATGTTTTGGATATTATATCGGCTGTACTTATTCAGGTGGCAAATCCTGCCACCTGGATATTTACTTATGCAGTTCTGCTTTTTTATTTCATTGTTCTTTTCATGTTCCCTTTTAGAGCAACTTCATATTTTTACGAAATATGCGGAGAAAAAATGAATTCCTTTTTCTTTAAGAGCATAACTGTTCTTGTGCTTATTTTGGGAACCTTTGGAAATATTTTCTTTAACCTGTTTTTTTCACTGGATAAAGGGACAATGGAATATAGTCACGGCAGATTTTTTTTTATTACCTTTATCTATTATCTTATTTCTGTTTATTATGTTGGTGCATGTGCAATTAGGCATAAGAGATATCTGGGAAAAATAAGGCTCAGGCTCTTGCTCGCCATAATAGTGGTCACTGTTTTGGCTATTATTTATCAGCTGGCATTTCCAGAAGAATCAATGACAGGTCTTACTATAGCTCTTAGTGTAGCTATGGCTGTGGTTATATTTTGTTTCGTAGATGTTACTGTCGATGAACTGACGGGGCTCAATAATAGAAAGGGTTTTGTTAGGGCATGTGATGAGCTCATGCATAGTCAGGATATGGAAGGCTACAGCATGATAAAAATTCAGGTTTATCATATGCAGGAGCTTAATGAACGCACAGGTATGGAAAATGGAGATCGTGTCCTTTTAATGCTTGCCAGGGATGTTAAATATTGCACTGATGTTGCGGAGCATAAATCTATCTGCGGAAGAATAGGCG
>JAILNT010000396.1 GCA_024691265.1 Treponema sp.
GGTCCTAAGAGGGTTGTAAAAGTTCCTTCTTCTACATCAAGGGAAAAATCTTTTATAGCAGCAAAATCTTTGTTATAGCTATAACTAATGTTTTTCAAGCTTAGTTTTGTCATTTTACTTTTTTCTCCATTAATGCAATAAATGCTTTACCTATACCTATAACAGCAAAAGTAATTATTGTAAGTAATAACGCCAAGGCCGCTGCATCTCCCCAAAAACCTTCTTCTGCAAGATTCAAAATCTTTATAGAAGTAAGTGGAGTGTTAAAAGATACTAAGAATATCACCGCACTCATAGTTCCAACTCCTCTTACAAAATCATATATAAAAGAATCGAATATACTGCCTTTAGAAAGCGGCAACAAAATGTCCCTTAAAATTTCAAGCTTATTTGCTCCCAGTGATAAAGCTCCGTCATCAAGATTTGTTTTTATTTGTGCAAAAGATGCTGCTATCATTCTGTAAGAAAAAGGCATAAAACCTACTGCTATTGCTATTACTATTAAAACAGCAGAATTATGAAAATTAAACTTTGCAGCCATAATAGAAAAGGCAAGACCAAATAATGAGCCTGGTATTGCAGCCGGTAATTGTGAAACTATATCTATGTAACGCTTAAAAGGACTTTTTGTCCTGTAAACTAAATAGGAAGCTATTGTTGCCATAATTGTTCCAGCAAAAGCACCTTCTAAAGCAAATAATAGACTATTTTTTAGTTCCTTTGTGCAGCCAAAAAGATTTTTAACATGCTTTAATGTGAAGGAAGTATTTATACCCCATAATTTTTGAAAACTTCCAGCTATTATAGAAAGAAATTGTGCTAAGATGCATAAAGATATAAATGCACAAAAAATTGTAAGGAATATTCTTGTAATAAGCCTATTTTCCCTCTGAGGAAGATTTAAGCCTCTTGAACCTATAGTTGCAGTTCTCAACATGCTTTTCTTAGTTATCTTGTTTTGAATAAAAAAGATAATGCCAGACGGAATAACAAGACAAAGCCCTAATGCAGCACTTGTTCCCCCATTAATCCAGCCTGTAAGCTGAGTATAGATTTCTACAGCAAGAACTTTGAATCTACCTGCTACAATCATAGGATTACCGAAATCACTCATAACAGATACTGCTATAAAAAGAAAAGAAGCAAGTAAGCCTTGTAAAGAAAGGGGAAGGGTAATAGTAAAGAATATCTTTGACCCTCTTGCACCAAGTGCATATGCTGCCTGTTCCAAAGAATGATTTATGCCTTTTAAAACCTGGAAGCATATCATGTAGGCTAAAGGAAAAAAACATAAGCTTTGAGCTATTAAAAGACCTGGAAAGCCATATAAACTTACATCTAATCCTAATAAAGTCTTTGTAATAAAACCTTGTCTGCCTAGTAAAAGAATAAAAGACAAACCTCCTACAAAAGGCGGGGTTATAAGATGAATTAAAGGAATTACAGAAAAGAATTTAGAAAAAGGAATCTTTCCGTAAACAATTGCATATGCATATACGTAACCTATGATAACAGATAAAGAAGTTGAGCAAATACATTCTAAAAAGGTATTAAGCATTGCTTTATGCCAGATTTTAGAATGTAGTACTCTTGCAAAATCTTCTGTACCAGGAGTTAGTAATACAAAAATAAGAGGAAGAACTATACAGATTGAAATGATTATGAAGACAGCCAGCCATGTAAAAGAAAGTGAAAGGCTGTCTTCTATAAAGAATTTGTTTATTTTACTTCTTGTGACCATTTTTCAAGCACAGCATTTTTCTGTTCAGAAGCAAGCTTAACATCATAATTAATCAAATCGAGAGAAGATACTGATATAGAACCTTTCTTACCTTTAGCTTCCGGATTTACAGGAATTGTAAAGTTAATAGAGCTCATAAGCTCCTGGGCTTCTTTAGAAAGCATGAAGTCAACAAAAGCCTTTGCAGCTTCAAGATTATCAGTGTTTTTCATAATGGAAATACAATCTACATCACCTACAGTTTGAGGAGGAGCTACCATTGTAACATCAAAACCTTCATCTTTATATTTTGCTATAGCATGAATATATGAAACGCCTAAACTGTATTCTCCCGTTCCTATAAGTTTTGCAGGAGCACTTCCCGAATCAGGAAACTGACCTACAAGAGGAGCAAGTTTAAGAAGATAGTCCCAGCCTTTTTCTTCTCCTAATCTCTGAAGCTGATTTTGAACAAATAAATAGGCAGTTGAAGAAGCTACAGGATTGGTAAGAACAATTTCACCCTTATAAGCTGGATTTAGTAAATCGTCCCATGTTTTTGGAATAGGGATATCCTTAAATTTTTCATTATATCTAGTTTGATTTATACCAATTCCCAGGGTAAGAACACAAAAGCCTGTCCATGAATAATCTTCGGCTATAGCATAAGAAGGAAGATTTTTTGCGTTTGGCGAACGATATTGCTCCAAAGCTCCCTCATTATCTGCCTGAATATGATAAGAAGAAGCTCCTCCAAGCAAAATATCAGCTTGAGGATTATCTTTATCTGCAATGACTCTGTTTACAAGTTCTCCTGTAGAAGCCCTTATAAAGGTTGCAGGAATACCTGTTTTTTTAGTGAAAAGTTCTGTAAGAGCTTTTGTTTCTTCTTCATGAATGATAGAGTAAATCTTTACTTCTTTTAGAGCTGTTGTCTTTTGCTTTGTGTCTAAAGCTTTGTTTTCTTTTCCAGAATTACAGGCTGTCAGAAAAGATGTGGCAATAAAAGACAATGCAAGTAATGAGAAGTTTTTCATTTTTTTCATTTTAAAATCTCCTTTTGTGTTTATAGTGAAGTTAATTAAGCTATAGTAAAGAAAAATTGGTATTAGATATATATCCAGATTATAAAAATAATATACTACCAGATTAATTATAACTATAAAGCTTTAATTGACTTGTAGATAACAAAAATCTATAATATTTCCTCATGAATAGAAGATTAATCACATCAGCGTTACCTTATGTAAATAATATTCCACATCTAGGCAACATCATACAGACCTTGAGTGCAGATGTATTCGCTCGTTTCTGTCGTAGTCGTGGCTATGATACACTTTATGTTGGCGGTACAGATGAATATGGTACAGCAACAGAAACTCGTGCTCTTGAAGAAAATAAAACACCACGTGAACTTTGCGATTTTTATTATAATGAACATTCAAAAATCTATAAGTGGTTTGGAGTAAACTTCGATAAGTTTGGGCGTACTTCAAATGAAGAATGTAAAGAAATTACTCAGGCTTTATTCAAAGACCTTGATAAGAATGGCTATATAAAAGAGCATACAAATAAGCAGCTTTTCTGTCCTCACTGCAATAGATTTTTAGCAGACCGTTTCGTACACGGAACTTGTCCAAAGTGTGGATATGAAGATGCCCGCGGCGACCAGTGTGATAAATGCGGTTCTTTACTTGACCCTATAGAATTAAAAGCTCCTCGTTGTTCAACTTGTGGTTCTACTCCTGAAGTTCGTGAAACAAAGCATCTTTATATAGACCTCCCTGCTATTAGCAGCAAGCTTGATGAATGGGCTAAAAAGGCCAGTGAAGAAGGAAAATGGTCTGATAATGCCATAAACATCACAAAAGCATGGATTCGTGATGGTTTAAATGAAAGAGCTATCACACGTGACTTGAAGTGGGGTATTCCAGTTCCAAAAGAAGGCTATGAAAATAAAGTTTTCTATGTTTGGTTCAATGCTCCTATTGGATATATTTCTATTACAAAACAGCTTGAAGATGAATTAAAGGCAGCTGGAAAAGCTAGTTTTGACTGGAAAAGCTGGTGGCTTCCTGAAGAAAGTGAAGAGGGCAAAAATAAGCCTCATGTAGATTTATTCCAGTTCATTGGAAAAGACAACATTCCATTCCATACAGTTATTTTTCCATGTACATTGCTTGGAAGCGGACATAACTGGACAAAGCTTCATCACATGTCATCTACATAATATCTTAACTATGAAGATGGAAAGTTCTCTAAGAGCAGTGGAGTAGGTGTATTTGGAACAGATGCTATAGAAACTGGAATTAAGGCTGATGCATGGAGATTCTATATATTCTATAACAGACCTGAAAAGCAGGATTACCAGTTTACATGGAAAGAATTCCGTGAAAAGTATAATGGAGAACTCATTGGAAATCTTGGAAATCTTGTAAACCGTACACTCTTATTTGTAAACAAGTATTATGATGGTAAGATTCCTGAAGCTCCAATAGATGAAGAAATCTGGGCAAAGGTAAAAGAGCATGAAGCAAAAATGACTGAACATCTTGAATGGGCAGATTTGAAAGATGCTTTCCATGAAATATTTGCCATTTCTGATATCGGTAACAAAGCTTTCCAGGATACAGAACCATGGAAAACACGCACAACAGAACCAGAGCGTGCAGCAAAGCTTATTCATACATTATGTTACATGATAAAAGATTTGATGATTATGGCTCACCCATATATGCCTCAGTTCTCAGAAACAATTCTTTCTTATCTTGGACAGAAAATCAATGAGCCTTGTTTTGGCGAAAGTCCTGTTGAAGGCGGCTTGAATTGGTCAAACCTTGGAAAAACAGAAGGATTAAGCACAATAGGCGAGACAGCTGTATTCTTTACACCTCTTGACCAAAAGACAGCTGATGCATTCCGTGAAAAGTTCTCTGGAAGTCAGAAAGACCGCAAGGAAAACAAGAAAGCTGAAAAGAAGGCAAAAAAAGCTAAGGAAGAACCAAAACTTGCAGAAGACCAGGTTGCTCACTTCAATAAGTATATAAGCCTTAAAGTTGCAAAGATAACAAAGGTTGAAAATAATCCTGAGGGAGAAAAGCTATATATCGAAACTCTTGATGATGGAAGCGGTACTCCAAGAATTATACAGAGCGGTCTTCGTGAATATCTTAAGCCTGAAGATTTACTTGGAAAAAATATTATTCTTGCTGCAAACCTTGCTCCAAGAAAGATGCGTGGTGTAGAAAGTCATGGTATGCTTCTTGCTGCCGACTATAAAGATGAAAACGGAAAAGCTTGCGTAGAGCCTTTAACAGCTCCATGGGCAAATCCTGGTGACCAGATTTATATTGAAGGCTTTGAGTCAAATGAGCCTATGCAGGAATATATTAGTGCAGACCTCTTCTTCCAGGTTGCAATTAATATAAAGGATAAGAGTGTTGTAGTTGACGGTAAAAAACTTTGTGTAAAAGGAAAAGCCCTTACTACAACTTTCACGGAAAATGGTGAGGTTAACTAATCTAGCCTTATGACAAATAATCTCTCTATAAAAGAGATTCAGGAAACGGCGGCTTTAGATACAGGCTGCCGTTTTTTGCAATCTGCTTTTTGGGCTTCTTTCAAGGGAGCTCATGGTTGGACTCCAAAATATTTTGAAGTTACTCTTGATAACAAAAGCTTTAAGCTTACAGTTCTTGTACGCAGTTTCAAAAAAGCATTTTTTCATTTTTCCCTTGCATATATCCCTATGGCACCTGAAAAAGGCTATGAAGCAATCTTAAAAGATTTATCAAATGCTATAAAGGCTTATCTCCCAAAAGATACCATGTGTATGAGATATGACCTTCCTGTAGATTTTGAAGATTTAGAAGAAAGAAAAGAATATGTACGGGGCATAAAAGATGGAAAAATACAAGGCTTAGTAAAAGCTGACGTTGATATTCAGCCTCCTGATACTGTTCTTTTAAATCTGCAAAAAACAGAAGATGAGCTTTTAGCTAACATGAAAAATAAGTGGCGTTATAATATAAGACTTGCTACAAAAAAAGGTGTTGAAATAAAAGCTATCCATGCAGGAGATGCCGATTTTGCCTCTTTCCAGTAAATCTTTATAATAAGATTTTGGATGAGCTCCGATACCATCTCTTGAAGCTGTGGTCATATAAAGTTCGTAATATGCATCAACCATAGCATCAAAATCGGCATCTCCTGCATGGATAGCTTTTATTTCAACACCTTTTTTTGTAGCAAGTCTTATATTATAACGCCACTTATTTTTCATGTTAGCTAAAAGCTCATCTTCTGTTTTTT
>JAILNT010000245.1 GCA_024691265.1 Treponema sp.
GGAGTTGATATGGAGTTGATATAAAATAAAAATAGAAAAAATAAATAATATTACAATTCAAACTAATCAGCACGACGTATAGCCAAAAGGGTTAAATCATCAAGCTGTTCATCTTCTCTAAGGAAAGTATATTCAAGATAATTAGAATCTTCAGATATTTCATTCTTATTTTCACAATAATAATTATAAAGATTAAAATGCTTTTTCAAAAAGGCATCTATTCTTTTATCAATCTGGACTGTATCAAGTTCTGTAACATCAGAAGGTTTATACATTCTAAACACCTTTTCTACAGCTGCTAAAGCTATGACAGCTTCTTCTATGGAACCGTCACAGCTTGTAAAATCAAACTCTAAATGTTCATTAATAACAGGATTATGATATTTTTCAAGAACATATACTCTTTTTGCAAAGACAGCTTCTATAATAGCTTTTACTCTGTCAGGCTCCATTTGTTCACTTTCAGAGCCAACTTTATGATTTTCATGTACATCACCCGGATTATCAGAAAAATCACACTTTTTCACATGAAATTCTTCGTCTCTGAATTTTCTCGTAGATTCTTCTATACCATCAGTATATAAGAACAAAACATCGCCTTTTTTCAAAAGCTGCTTTTCAACAGAAAAACCACCTTTCATTTCAACCATAAAAGAAGGTAGAGGTCCAGCTGCTGGAGTTTCAGGAAGGGTAACAACTTTTTCATAACCAAGAGAATTATCATATATATGTACAATATTATCACCGGCATTACAAAGATATACATTTCCAGTTTTTGTATCACACAAACAAAGAATAATTGTTGCAAATTTTCCTTTTAAGCCTAAAGGCTCAATAAAATCATTTATTTGCATAATCAGGCTATCAAGTTTTGTACCGTTTTTTTCAAATGTCCAGCTTTCAAAATATTTTCTGAACAAAGTTGCAACAACTGTCATAATAAGGGCAGCTGGAACTCCATGACCAGAAACATCGCATTTTATTATTGCAAACCATCTGTTATCAAGTTTTTTATAATCAAAATAGTCTCCAGAAACACCAGAAGCTCCTTCATAGTAGCCAAAACACTGTACAGGTCCTTCTTTAAGTTCTGCAATAGTTAACTTTCCCCCCTTTGAACTTGGGGACAAAGGCAAAAATGCCTGCTGAACAACTTTTCCGTCCATAAGAAGTTTTTCATCTTCAGCGGCTTTTACAAGACTTTTAGTCATTTCATTTATTTTTTCACCCAGAGAGCTTATTTCATCATTACCACCTATAGAAATATTCTTTCCAGCAAGTTTCATTTTATCCTGGGTATCACTAATCATGGAAACATAGCTTTCAAGTTTTTTTATAGGCTTAATAATTATAGATGAAACAATAATCGCTCCTATTGTTCCTAGTGTAACTGCAATAATTGCAATTAAAGTTGAAGTGAAGAAAATAGTATTTTTTGCACTTCGAATTTCAGCAATAAGTTTATCTGTGGAAACTGCAATATAAATTATTCCATGCACAAAAGTATCACTTGTTCCCTGTCTATATAATACTGGCTTATAAAATATATACTCGTTTGTATCACTGCTGATATGATTTTCATCATAAGGAGGATAGGCTGATGAAGCTTTTGAAGCAATATCACTAAGAACCGAAGAAAGACGATTATTTAAAAGCATTGTTACACTTCCTATTTCATCTCGCCTTTTTATACTTTCTTCATCATTTTTACTTATAAGTTCAAGCCCTTCTTCTGTTAATTCTGCAATGTTAGTGGCAATATCAGAAACTTCATTAGCGGCAATTTCATTTAATTCACCACACTTTTTTGCTATATCAGCAAAAGTTTCATCTAAAAGGCGTGAAGAACCATAAGTTAATTCTCCGTCTATTTTATTTTCAATATCTTTATCATTTGATGCCCATACATAATCAAGATTTACATTTTCCCCATTTATTTCAAGCCCCGTAATAGTTGCATATCTAGCTTCTGTTAATGCATTCGTCTGATTTGGAAGATTACTTAATTCAAGAACATTTGCTGATGGCATATAGGCTTTTACCCCACTTGAAAGACTTTCAAGTAAGACATTTACCCTGTTTTTCAAACCTGATGACAAAGTTTTTTCCTGATTTCTAACCATCATAAATCCTAAAGGAACAGAAACTAAAGAAACAACCATGATAACAAGTATTGCAGTAAACAAAGAAAGTTTTATTTTCAAACTTATTTTTTTATTTGCAAATAGGTTAATTTTTTTATCAGCTTTTACTTTCATAGCCCTACCCTCTAAGACAGCTTTTATATCACTACGTACAATAAGTAATTCACCAGCAATATTTTTTATTTCCAATAATGCAAATATAAATCCAAATATTGAAAGTATAAAAACAGATGCTAAGAAAATAATACCTGCATCTATTATATACTTTTTAGGAACATAAGCATTCCATTGAACTTTATATTCATACTCACTTTCAAATTTAACCGTGCCATTTCTTTCTATCCTTAATAAAGGTTTTGAAAAATAAACACCTCTGTTAGTATGTTTTAGCCCTATTTTATAAACACCTTCTTCAAGGTCTCTTGTGTGAATACCTGTAATCTCATTATTACTTACAACTTTAAATCCATCGGTAAAAGTCATATCATAAGGAGCTTTTCCATCTCTATCAAAATAGATTTCTTCAATAGTACCATCAAATAAAAAGTCTGTACCAGCTATGGATATAGAAACATCATTAAATACATCTTTTTTAGTATCAATACTTATAATAGAAGTTACAGCCTTATACTTATTAAGTATCACGACAGAGTAAGCACTATTACTTACATTACCAACAGAATCTATGGCAGAAACAGAGAATACATAAACGCCATTTCTTTTATCTTTATAAAGGAAAGAGGTGTTTTTACCACGAATTCTTTTTGGAGCTTTATTATTTTTCTTTATTTTTGCATCACATCTCTTTAATAATGCTTCTACTGCATTTTTATTTTTTGAACTATTCAAATTAAGTGGATTATAGTCTGTAGAAATTAATTGAGACGGCAGACTTGATATATATTCAAGATTCCATGAATACCCGGCAATATCGTCATCTTCTTCATCTGCTTTTTTCCATTGTACAGAGAAAGTATTAGATTTCATAAAACCTAATGAATCTGTTTTCATTGGTAAAATGATAGGCATTTCAGGAGGTGTTGTGTCTCTACAATAGGCTATGGAAGCACTTTCAGACCAGTTTCCAGCAAAATCAAGGCAGCGTACTTTGAAATACCAGTAGCCATCTTCTGTAGCATCTCCCGTGAGATTTAAATCTGAAGCCTTTTTTGAAAGAACTTTTTCAGGTTCAGCTTCTTCATCTTGAGTCCATATCCATGAATAGCCTTCTATTCCAGAAGAATCTTCCGGTAATTTTACTCTGACGCGAACTTTACTAGCTGTAGATTTTTTTCCTTCCTTAAAAGATTTAGCTGTTAAGGAAGGAGGAGCGACAGTGTGGTCAGATTTTAGCTGATATATTCTTGAAGAACTTTCTTTTTTTCCAGTTTCCTGCCATATAAAAGAAAGTCCCTGCTCTCCCCTACATACAACAGGATAAGCAAAAGCAGAAGAGCGTTTATAAGAAGATATTTCATCGCTAGATTCCCATGAATATTCTCCCTTTTTTACAAGATTAACAACATCATTTCCGTGTCTGTTATCAAACCAAATAAGGTACAAGTCTTTTTTATAAACAAAAAAAGCCGGTCTATGAGCACTACCGCTAGTATTAAGTTCAAATGCCGTATTCTGAACAAAAGAGCCATCTTCATTAAGTTCTGCAACCCAAACATGAGCATTTTCAGATGTGTAATAAGTTCTTTCCCATGCAATATAAAGCTTATTATCAATATTTCTAAATAAAGACGGGCGTTGATTATGATAAAGTTCAAATTTAGAAGAAAAGCTTTGAAATGAATTTTCGTTACTGATAAGAACAGGTTCACTCCATTCTAATTGTCCTTCTTTTTCACCTTTATATCCTAATGTTTTATAGAGCTGATAAACAAGTCTTGAACCATTATTATATTGTGCCTGAAAGATAACTAAATCAACATTTTTATTTTCGTTTTTTACAGGGATAAGAACAGGTATAAAAGGATTGTAAAAAGACCCCTCTTTTAGAAAATGCGAAAATTCACTCCAGGATTTTCCATCTTTAGAAGTTGCATACATAAGGGAAAATGTATTTTCAAAGCCTTGCGTTGCAAATAAAGTAAAACCGCCAGAAGCATTTGCATAAATACGAGGTGCTAATAAAGGAGCATCTTCTATAAAAGGAAAGTCATATTCTGAATAAGAATCTCCCTTGTCGTATGATGTAAAAACTGAAAGAGTATTAGAAGTTGTAAGGACAGCTACCGCAATAACTCCATCATCATTCATCGCAACAGAATATTGATCCGGAACTTCTCCTGAATATTCATAAGGTCCTGCAAAACGCTCGACTTTCTCCCAATTTTCACCATCATAGGTTTTCATTGAAGATATATATATAACGGATTTTTTGCTATCAACTTCTTCCCAATAAATAACAGAAGGCTTTGAAAGGTCTTTACCATTTGAAAGGCTTTGGGGAAATCTTGAATCTGTATCTGTAAGAACAAAAGGGTCGTCCCAATAAAAATCAGTTGCAAAAACTAAAGTCGAAATAAAAATTATAAATATGAGGCTGATATATTTCTTTATACAAATCACAATAAAGCGTCCACTCTTTTCTTTAATTCGAGAATCTTTGTAGAATTGTTGTTAGACTTTTTTTGAAGTAATTGCTCAACCAAAGTCTTTGCTGCTATATAATTTCCTCTCTGGTATTCCTGAATAGCTTTATTATAGCTAGCTTCATCTGCAGAAGAAAGAACGACAGAAGCATTTCCGCCCACTTTAGATTGAACATAATCTACTAGATTTTCGGTATCTGAACTTTCAGGATTAAGAGAAATAGATTCATTAAGCAAGTTAAGAGCTGTTTTTAACTGGCTTTCATTATTTTTAGAAGATTCAATTAATTTTTTCGCTTTTGCAGCAAGTTCTTCAGCTTTTCGCTTGCTAGAAGTATCTACAGGTTTTCTTCGTATTCCTATTTCTATTTCTACATCATAGATAAGTTGTTTCAATCCTGGATATTTAGGATTTATTGCATATAAGTCAAGTAAATCTGTATAAGATTGGTTTCGGTTATCAGGATTCTTGTAATTCTGTTTTGCACTTTCCACTTTTAATTTAAAAAGCTCTGCAAAAGCTTCTGGGTCTGTAATTTGATTTATTTTCAAACTTAAAAGGCTTGCTTCCTGATTTAGAGGATATACAATTTGTAATTCATGTATCTTTTTTCTTGCATTATCAAAGCTTTCCATAGCAGCTTTTTTCTTTCCTGCATTTAACTCTTTTTTTCCCTGTTCAAAGTATTTATTAGCCATATTTAATATTTGGGACATTTCAGGATACAAAGGTGCCGTAACAGGTATTGTTCGTCCTGTTTTCAAAGAAAGAGCATTATTTACAAGAGATAAAAGATTTCTTATTTCCTGATTTTCTTCAACATTTGTAACAGACCATCTGTCTTTTGCTCTTGTTAAAAGATTTTCTGCATTTTCAAAATTTCCATTATAGTAAAAATTTCTGGCTTCAGTTATAAGTTCTCGAACTTCTCGAATAACAAGTACATTTTCTTCCTGTGCAATTTTTACACCTAAAGAAGAAAGCTTTGTATCACTATCATGTCTTAATTCTTCTGATTCATTATAAGATAAAGATTCATTATATTTTTCTCTTGCTTTCTGAAGATTTTTTCTTGCTCCTTCAAAGTCATCTCGTTCAAGAGATGATAAAGCCTGCTTATAACGGCTTTCTGCTTCTACTCTCGACCTTTCTGCAAGTCTTAAATATTCATCTGTCTTAGTTTTTAGAGCTGTAACCATTCCATAAGTTTTGTTAAGGGCAGCTATATAATCATCTACAGTCTTTTTGCTAGTAGCTGTAGTTTCAGGATAAAGTTTATTCCATGAAAGCATATCGGAGTAGGAAACAAGGATTTCTTTTGATTCTGTATAAGAGTCAATCAAATTTTTTAATATTTCAGAAGCTTTTGTTGTAAAATGTATATCTTGCCCCGAAAATAGATTTTCTGCATTTTCATAATTTTCGTTATAGCTATAAAAAATATTTTTACCAGATTCACTAAAATAAAGTCCCAATCTGTTCCATATATCAATAGAAGTTTCTTTACTCTTTTTATAAACTTCATCATTCAAACTTTTATAATGTTCTAAACAACCTTCCCACTTATTAAGATTTTCAGACCATGAATCATTAACTGCACATAAAGAAATCTGATTATCATAAACCGCTACAGAGCTTACCCAGTCTTTTATATTGGCTTCTTCTATATTTTCATAGTTTTGAACTTTTACATCTTCTTCTATCATTAATTTCATTGCTTCTATTAAAGTCATACTAGAAGAAGCATATTTAGAAACTGTATCGAGAGAATCTATATAGGATAAAGAAGCTTCTTTTGAATAATTTTTTGTTTCAGGAGATACAAGTTCATATATTTCATCTGTAGCTTTTGAAATATAAGCAAAATCATTTATATCATTAGCACAGCTTTCTGCCTGATTATATTTATCAAAAGGTGATTCCATTGATGAGAATTGTTTTGCTTTTTTATTTGTAGCTGCAAGTGCATGACTTTTCATATTTTCAACAAGACTATTCCATTGATAATCCATTGCACCTAAAATTCCTGTTCTTTTATCATTAGGACGACCTAATGTAAAATAAGTTGTAAAAGCTATAAAAGAAGCATCTGTTAAATCTGGAAAAGA
>JAILNT010000116.1 GCA_024691265.1 Treponema sp.
GTAGGTAATAAAAAAATCAGACCTACAGAATTGAAAGAACAGTTATCTTTGAAAGAAAAAGAAGTTTTCGTTGATAGTAAGATGCTTGTAGATGAAAGAACTTTGCGTGATTACTATCTTTCTAAAGGATATACGAATGCAAATGTTGTAGCTTCAAGTGAAAAAACTTCTAAGGGTGTTGAAGTTCTTTTTAAGGTTGATGAGGGCTATACAACTGTTATTTCTAATATAACTTTTGAAGGTAACAGTGTTGTTAATGAAAAGACTTTAAGAAAAAAGCTTTCATTGAAAGAATATGGCTTCTTTTCTAAAAGCAAAAGTGCATTTACAGAATCTTCGCTAGAAAAAGATAAGCTAACATTACAGGCTTATTATCAGGATAGAGGCTATGCAGATTTCCAAATACTAGACGTTACAAGAAATACTGAATACAATCCTGAAACAGAACGCAATGAAATGACAATTCATTATGTATTACAGGAAGGTTCTCCTTATTCTTTTGCTGGTATTAAGTTTGATGGAAATAAAATCTTTCCTACTGAGCAGCTTTCAAAGTTAATAAAATTAAAAGATGGTGATATTTATAATCAGACAAAATTCCAAGAAGGAATAATGGCTATTGCTGATTTGTATTATGAAAACGGCTATACAAATAACGGTTTCCAGCCTGTTCCTGAAAAGAATAGTGAAAAGAAAGAAATATCATATACTCTTTATATTCAGGAAAATGCACGTTCACATATTGAAAACGTTATTATAAAGGGAAATACAAAAACAAAAGATTCGGTTATCCGCCGAGAAATACCTATTGAAAGTGGTGATATATTCTCTAAGGCCAAAGTAATGACAGGTCTTCGCAATTTGTACAATTTACAATATTTTAGTGCTGTTGTTCCTGAAATCTTACCAGGTAGCGAAGA
The DNA here is from genome assembly GCA_024691265.1 of Treponema sp. Classification (GTDB taxonomy): domain Bacteria; phylum Spirochaetota; class Spirochaetia; order Treponematales; family Treponemataceae; genus Treponema_D. Next base: position 921 of record JAILNT010000116.1, read on the forward strand.
TGATTTAGTTGATTTGATTGTTAGTGTTGAAGAACAGTCTACTACATCAGTTGAATTTGGTGTTACTTTTAGTGGTGTATCTGATAGTGATGATTTACCAATTTCATTGTTTGTAAAATGGACAGATAGTAACCTTGGCGGTTTAGGAAAATCTCTTTCTGTAGAATCAACTCTTTCTACAACCGAAAAGACAATCGGTATGTCTTATTCTGAAAGTTATTTCATGGGACTTCCTATAAATATGTCTTTAAGCGGTGAATATTCTTATTCTGATTTAGTAACATTGAGAGATTATGTTGGTAGTGATGGTACTGAAAACCGTGATTACTATTATATGAATTATCAGCGTCAGCAGGTTTCATTAGGTTTCTCTCTAGGACATAGGTGGACTCCTGACTTTGCAATCCTTTCTTTAGCTGGTGGTGTAACTGGCAGTTTAATCGACAATATGTATGATGATTCAGTTTATACACCTATAGATTCTACTGTAAGTGAATATCATGATACATGGCGTCCATTGAACAATGTTTGGACTTCATTCTCTATCGATGACCGTGATATTAACTATGACCCATCTACAGGCTGGTTCTTAAGCCAGAAAGTTGCCTGGTATGGTTTGATTCCAGCTATTGAAAATAAATTCTTCTTGAGAACAGATACAAAGGCTGAAGCTTATCTTACTTTATTTGATGTACCTGTTACAGAGACATGGGATTTTAAGGCTGTTATTGCAGCATATAGTGGTTTATCTATGTTGTTTCCAACAGCTGATACTGTTCTTGGTAATAGTAATAAGCTTTATATAAACGGTTATCTCGATGGTCGTGGCTGGTCTATTTCAAGTATAAGAGGTCGTGCATTGTGGAGTAACAGACTTGAGCTTCGTGTCCCAGTAGTTCCTCACATGATTTCTCTTGATGGTTGGGCTGATGCTGCTGCTGTTATGAATGATGTTGATGACCTTGGAAGCCTTACTATTGAAGATTTCTACTTTAGTTATGGGCCAGGAATTAGATTTACAATTCCACAGTTCCCACTTAGACTTTTGTGGGCAAATACATTCCGTATTTCAGATGATGAAATTGTTTACAAGAATAAATGGAAGTTTGTATTATCATTTAATATTACAAATAAATAGTGTAACTTTATAGAGGTTTGTTATGGTTATTAAGAGATTTATTTCTGTATTAAGTGTTTTATTCTGCTTTAGCACAGTTTTGTTTGCACAGCAAATAACACGTTTTGGTGTAGTTGATACATCAAGAGTTTATCAATCTTATTATAGAAATAGTGCACCTGTAAGAAATTATGAAGCTAAGAAAAGCGAGTTTCAGAATGAAATCAAGAAAAGAACAGCTGCTCTTAGAGACCTTCAGGAGAAGAAGCTTGAATACCAAAAGAATGGTGATGATTCTAATGTCTTGAAGGTTGAAGCTCAGATAACAAAGGATACTCAGTATTTACAAGAATATACAACTGCTAAAAATATGGAGCTTGAGTCTCTAAAGGCATCATTAAAGAATTCTGATGAATTCTATCAGAAGCTGTATGCAACACTTGCAAAAATAGCAGAATCAAATGGTTATAGCATGATTCTTTCTCTTCAACAGACAGATAGTGTTTTGTGGTACAGTCCTTCTGTAGATATAACTGATGAAGTTATTTCTAGCTTAGGTTTGTAATATTTTTTATATTGGTCATTAATCGATGTCTTCTGAAAATTCAACAGAGTTGACACCATTGATGATTCAATACCAGTCTATAAAAGATAACTATAAGAATGAGGTTCTCTTTTTTAGACTGGGAGACTTCTATGAAATGTTTAATGATGACGCCGTAGAAGTTTCTAGGTTATTAAACCTTACATTGACACATCGTGGTGCACAACCAATGTGTGGTATTCCTTACCATGCTTCAAAAATCTATATAGCACGGCTTTTGCGTCTTGGAAAGAAAATTGCAATATGTGAGCAGGTTGGTGAGATTGCTCATGGAAAAGGTCTTACAGAGCGTAAAGTTATAGAAGTTATAACTCCTGGAACAGCCGTAGAATCTGAATATCTTGATTTAGGAACTAATAGCTATCTTGCAGCTTTGAACGTAGTTAACGGAATTGCAGCCTTTGCTTTTATTGATGTAACTACATCTGAATTTCATGCTACGAGCTGGAAAGCTTCTTCTATGCTTGATGGCTTTTCTAAAGAATTAGGTCGTTGTTCTCCGAAAGAACTTATTCTTCCAGATAGCCTAAAGAAGAATAAAGATGTTCAAACAGTCCTTGAATCTTATCAGACTCTTTCTGTTTCTTATTATCCAGACTGGCATTTTTCACAAGAGCTTTCTTATAAGAGACTTATAAATCAGTTTAAGACTGTAAACTTAAAGTCTTTTTCTTTAACGGAGACATCTCCTGAAGTAAGTCCGGCAGGTTTTTTGCTCGATTACCTACAAAAGACAACAAATACAGAAGCTCCTCATATAGAAGGTATTTCTGTATATAAAGAATCTCAATATGTCATAATTGATGATTCTTCAAGACGTAACCTTGAAATAGTCTCTAACTTGCGTGACGGAAGTGTGCAATACACATTGCTTGAGTGTGTAAATCATACTCTTACTGCAATGGGAAAGAGAATGATTCGCTCATGGCTTCTTTTCCCATTATCCTCATCTAAGGCTGTGCTCCAGAGACAAGAAAAAGTTGCATTCTTTGTTGAAAAACAAAATGTAATGGACAATGTGCGAAAATCACTCGAGCCTGTACTTGATATTGAAAGGCTTGCTTCCCGTATTGCAATGGACAGAGCTCATGCAAAAGACTTGAAAGCTTTATCATTCAGCTTGCAGTGCTGGAATAATACAATACAGCTTTTAGATGATGCATTTGATTTACTGGATATTAGCGATGCCAGAAATATTATCAATTTAATTGAATCTTCTATTTGTGATGACCCGGCAACATCTCTTACCGATGGGCGTATCATAAAAGACGGCTGGTCAAAGGAGCTTGACCATTGGCGTGAGGTTCAATCTAATTTCTCTCAAATTCTTGAAGAATATGCAGAAGAAGAGCGAAAAAAGACTGGTATTCCTAACTTAAAAATAAAATATAATAATAATGCCGGTTATTTTATTGAAGTAACTAAGGGAAAACTTTCACAAGTTCCTTCTCATTTTATAATGAGGCGTTCTCTTGTCAATGCAGAGCGTTATACAACAGAAAGATTACAGGAATTAGAAAGCGAGTTAAATACAGCCGGTTCTAAGATACTTGAGCTTGAAAGAGATTTATTTCTTGACATAAGAAATAGATTGCATTCTTATGTACCTTATCTTCTGAAAGTTGCAGAAAACATCGGCTTTGTTGATGTAACTGCTTCTTTTGCATATTCTGCTAATCTGCATAATTGGGTACGCCCTGTTATAGATGATAGTCTTGTATTTGATGTAAAAGATGGTCGACACCCAGTAGTTGAAATGCATTTACCATCTGGAGAATTTGTCCCTAATGACCTTTCTATAGAAGCGGGAAGTTCTGTGAAAAAGCCTGTATTCTGCCTTATTACAGGCCCGAATATGGCTGGTAAAAGTACTTATTTAAGGCAGAATGCTCTTATAGCGTTACTTGCTCAAACAGGTTGTTATGTACCAGCTTCATCTGCTCATATAGGTATTGTAGACCGTATATTCTGTAGAGTAGGTGCAAGTGATAATCTTGCCCGTGGAGAATCAACTTTCCTTGTAGAAATGTCTGAAACCGCACATATACTCCGTTCTGCCACAGAAAAATCACTTGTAATCATGGACGAAGTAGGACGCGGAACTTCTACAGAAGATGGGCTTTCCATTGCTTGGGCAATATCAGAATATCTTTTGAATTCTATTCGCTGTAAAACTTTATTTGCAACTCACTATCATGAACTTACACGGCTTTCTCATCCGGCACTGCAAGATTTGTGTATGGAAGTTTCTGAAACAGACGGAAGTGTAATTTTCTTACGAAAAGTTATAAAGGGTGCTGCTGCAAATTCTTATGGACTCCATGTTGCAAAACTTGCTGGTGTTCCCTCTGCAGTAGTTGAACGGGCTCAAGATATTTTGAACCATATTCAGTCTGTTGATGAAAACAGGGATTTATCACAGATAAAGACAGAAATTGAGCAGCCAGAGAATGCTACAAAGAATAAAAAGCCTGCCTCAACTCCAGGCTTATTCTCTGATGAAGAAATGATACTTGATGCAATTCTTTCTGTTGATACAGATAACATTACGCCTATGCAGGCATTGAAATATATTTCCAGCTGGAAAAATACTTTGTCTGCAGGTGCTAATTTACAGTAAAAAGGACTATTGCATAGATTTTTTCTATACCGTAATCCGATAAAACTTTTGCACATGATTCCAAAGTGCTTCCAGTAGTCATAATATCATCAATTATGATTACTTCTTTAGGAATCTGTGCATTTTTTTTGGAAAATACATTATTAATTGAGTAAGCATTTTTAGCATTTTCTTTTCGCATTTTGCTGTTCAATTTTTTTTGAATGAAATTAGAATCTTTTTTCAACATGCGTACGACATTGTATGAATACTTACATTCAAGAATTGTGCAAAGTTCTTCTATCTGGTCCCATCCTTTTTCCTTTATTTTGTTTTTCCTAGGAGGAACAGGAACAAGCGGAATATTTTTCCAGTTTTGCTTTTCTAAAGCCATATCTATGCAAGATGCAAAAAATAAGGATAAAGCTCTCTTTTCTCTGAATTTCCAGTCAAGGATAAGATTCTTTTTCCATGAACGATAAGAAGATAAAGGAAATACCTTTTCACAATGAGGAACTTTTTTC
>JAILNT010000126.1 GCA_024691265.1 Treponema sp.
GGTTTACACCCAGAATGTCGGGAGTTCGATCCTCTCACCGACCAGATTAAGGTCAGAATTTGATAGTTCTGACCTTTTTTATTTATAATAAAATACTAAGATAAATAAAAATATAACTAAATATTATCATAACTTTTTAACTATTCATTGTAATAAATAAGTGCAAAAAATATCATATTTTATTATAATATTGACATATTAAAATATATTCTCTGATTTTTTTCTTTTTTTTTGTTTTTCTGCTTTAGGAAGGTTTTTATGGAAAATGCTGCTACGCTTCAATATAAGAAAATGACTGAAACCCCCGTTTCGCTTTTGATATCAAAATTAACGGTTCCCACTGTTATAAGTATGCTTGTAACCAGTATCTATAATATGGCAGATACTGCTTTTGTTGGAAAGTTAGGAACAAGTGCTTCTGGTGCTGTTGGTATAGTTTTTGGTTTTATGGCTATTTTGCAGGCTGTAGGCTTTCTTTTTGGACAGGGTAGTGGAAATTATGTTGGAAGAAAATTAGGTGCACAAGATATGAAAGCTGCATCTGAATATGCATCAACAGGTTTCTTTTCATCTTTTGCACTTTCCATTGTAATTGAAATCTTTTGTTTTGCTTTTCTTCATAAGCTTATTTACGCTTTAGGCAGTACGGATACAATTTACCCTTATGCAAAAGATTATATAAAATGGATTTTAATTGCAGCTCCTTTTATGGTTTCGAGTCTTACCCTTAATGTTATACTTCGCTATGAAGGCAAGGCTTTTTTTTCTATGCTAGGGCTTGGAACAGGTGCCATTCTTAATATTGCTTGTGACCCGATTTTTATGTTCGTTTTTGGTTTCGGTGTTGCTGGAGCTGGTATTTCTACTGCATTTTCTCAGCTTGTAAGTTTTATTATTTTGCTATGCCCTTTTTTGTCTGGTAAAACACAGAGTAAGCTTTCTTTTAGATATGTCCGTTTATCATGGCCGATATTTTTGAATATTTTCCTAACAGGACTTCCAAGCCTTTTACGTAATGCTTTAGGTTGTATTTCTACCATGATGCTTAATTACCTTGCTGCTCCATATGGAGATGCTGCTGTTGCAGGAATGAGTATTGCTTCTCGTATTGCAATGTTTATTTTATCCATTTCTATTGGAATTGGACAAGGTTTTCAGCCTGTATGTAGTTTTAATTATGGTGCAAAAAAATATGCGAGAGTAAGAAAGGCTTATTTTTTCACTGTTGTTTTTGCTACAGTCTGTTTAGCTGTTCTTTGTACTATTTGTCTTATTTTTAATCTTGATTTTGTTAAGCTTTTTAGAGATGACCCTAAAGTTATAGCTATTGCTTCCCGCTCATTAAGGTTACAATGTTATGTGCTTTATATTCAGCCTTTATGTGTTATAACAGAATTTTTGATGCAAACAACTGGGCAAAAACTTATTGCAGCTATTCATTCATCTTTCAGGGCAGGTTTATTTTTCATTCCGAGTTTAGCTATTCTATGGTATTTTAGAGGTCTTTCTGGTATAGAAGAAGCTCAACCAGTGTCTTATCTTATAACTTCACTGGTTGATATTCCCTTTATATTTATAGCTCTTAATCATGTTGCTCTAGACAAGCAGCCTGAACATCAGAAAGATTAAAAGCAGTTCTGTTATTCTGTGCAGCTATTAAGGCAGCTCTATTTATTACTGACTCAATTTTCGCACAGCTAAAGCCTTTGAATATTGACGAAAGTTTTTCACTTGAACAAGAAGGTTCTCTTTCTTTTCCGTTTGAATACATGTCAATAAGTTGTTTTCTGCTTTCTTCATCTGGATAAGGAATTGTAAAATGTGCATCAAAACGTCCAGGTCGTATAAGTGCTTTATCTAGTGCATGAATGCTATTTGTTGCGGCTATTACAAGGATTCCTTCGTTTTGTTCAAAACCGTCAAGTTCATTTAATAATGCAGTTACTATTCTTGTATTTTCTGTTTCTATGGCAGAACCTGTATAATTTCTTCTAGTACCTATTCCATCAAATTCGTCTATGAATACGATACAGGGAGCTGCTTTTCTTGCCTTTCTGAATAGCAATTTTACTTTCATTGGTCCTATTGCCATAAACATACTTTCAAAATCTGTAGCTTTTGCTGCTATGAAATTTACTTTTGCTTCTTCTGCTAAGGCTCTTGCAAATAATGTTTTTCCATTTCCCGGTTCTCCTTCAAGTATAATTCCTTTAGGCATGCGTATTCCTTTTGCTTTGTAGGCTTTTGGGTGAAGCATTATATCTACAACCTGCTTCATGTCGTTTTTTAAGTTGTCCATGCCTACTATGTTTTTGAAGTTGACACCAGTTTTTCTTGTAACTTTGAAAGTATTAGGTGATATGAATTTTCGAAATACAAATATAATCATTCCGAAAAAGAATATATAGAACAGAGAATCCATTAACATGGTAAATATATCTGCTCCATCTGTTTCTTTTTCGATTTCCACATCATTTAGAAGTAGATATTCTTCAAGTGTTGGTGAATGAGGATTTTCAGTTTTATAAAGCTGATTATTTTGTGTTTTATAAATTATGCAATCTTTTTTGATTGTTGCTTTTTCTACAAAACTTGTTGCAACTTGTTGATAGAAGGCTTTATAAGATGTTTCTTCTAACTTTTCAGAAAATATTTCTGGTAGAAAAAAGATTCCAGCAATAATTATCAATGCAACGGTTATAATTATTTGTATTTTTTTGATTTTCATCTTCATAAAACCTTTTCCCCTCTAATTTTAGATTACAGATGTTTTTGCAAGTGCTCCTGCTATACCAAAACATCTGTCACCAATTTTTTCAATCTGCCGGACAATATCAATATAGAGTAACTCTGCTTTTACATTTGCACCAGTTTCAAGTCTGCTTCTTGCAATTTTTTTAAGCCTTCTGCGTTCATCATCAATTTGTTTTTCTATTTCACTTGCATAGCTAAGTTGTGCCTGGTTGAGATTTTTATCGATGTTTTTATGTACAAAGTAGAGTAATTCTCTTGCTAATTCAACGTAAGGAGTTAATCTGTCTAAATCTCCTTCAGCAAATGGAAGTTTTTTATCAACGGATTTTTTTAGAAGGCTTCCAACATTTAGACATTCATCTGCCATGCTTTCTAGTTCCTGGTCTATTTGCATCATGCATGAAATGTTATTTAAGCTTTCTTCGCTGACTGGTAATCTGGAGCACTTTACAAGATAATTTGTAAGCTGTATGTGCATTTGGTCTGTGTAATCTTCTTTTTCTAGTAAATCTGAATAATGCTTTTTCTCGAAACTTTCATCACGGTGAGAAAAGCCCATTTGAATTTCATCAAACATTTGAACAACTATATCTGCCATTTTTGCAATTTCTTTTTGTGCTGCAATAATCATTGTTTCAGGAGTATCTTGTGCTGCTTTTTCATTGTATTCAAAATGGTAGCGTGATAGATTTTCTTCTTTATCGTCTTTTATAATTTTTCTTGTAATATTTGCAATTTGTTTTACAAATGGAATGAATACTATTGTTCCCATTAATTTGAAGGCTGTGTGAAGCATTGCTATATGATATACAATGTTTTCTTGTACTGTTCCTGGAACAATGAAATCTATGAATGCAAGGAATGGTTTGAATAAGATAAGGGCTATTATTACTGTTATACAGTTAAACATAACATGTATAAGGGCTGTTCTTTTTGCATTTGCTTTTGCAGAATAAGCTGCCATTATTGAATCTATTGTAGAACCTATTTCACTTCCTATTACCATTGCCGCTCCAAATTCCCATATATCAGGATTTGTGGAAGCTGCTGTTATAACAATTGCCGTCATGGCTGATGATGAATGTATAAGGGCTGTGAATAAGATTCCTACTATTACAGCAAATGCAAGGCTAATTGAACCTCGTCCTTGAAGGGAATGTATTATATCAGAAAGGAAAGCTGTATTTTTGAATAAATCTGAAAGCCAGCCAAGACCTATGAACAGAATACCAAATCCCATTATTGCTATTCCAAATCCTTCGGCTTTTAGTTTTTTTTGTGAATAAATTAAATAGCCTAATCCAAAAATTGGAATCGCATAATCTTTTAGTTCAAATCCATTTCCAAAGTAAGCTACAATCCATGCTGTTATAGTTGTACCAATATTAGCTCCGAATATTACTCCTACAGATTGCTCCAACGTTAAAAGCCCTGCATTTACAAAGGAGACTAGCATAACTGTAGTAGCTCCGGACGACTGAATTATCATGGTTAAGATACAACCTGTTAAAAGTCCCATGAATCGATTGCCTGTCATAAAGGCTAATGCTGATTGCAGTTTTTGACCTGCACTTTTTTGGATTCCATCGCTCATAAGTTTCATGCCGTAAAGCAAAAAACAAAGGCTACCTGCTAATTTTAATAGAGTAGATATCATTATGAGCTGCATTATACAAAAATATTTCGTTTTGTGAAAAGATAAAAAATGTTTATAGCTGCATAAATTTTATTTTAGCTGTAAGGTATTATTGTAAAGTTCGATTTGTTTATGGGAGTTTTGTATGTCTGATGATAAAAAGGAATGGTTTGAAGATGAAGATTTCTGGGTTAATTATGGTCCTGTAATGTTTGATGAAGCTCATTGGGCTGAAGCTTCTGGAATTGCAAAAGCTTGTTGTGATATTTCCGGCGTAAAAAAAGGTAGCAGGGTTTTAGATGCCTGTTGTGCTTTAGGGCGTATTTCTGTAGAGCTTGCTCTGTGTGGTATGAAGGTTACCGGTGTTGATATTACTCAACCTTTTCTTGATGCTGCTAAAGAAACTGCAGATGATGAAGGTGTTTCTTTAGAGTTGATTAATCATGATATGCGAAGTTTTTCTGTTAGTGAAGATAAAAAATTTGACCTGGCTGTAAATATTTATAATTCCTTTGGTTATTGTGATTCTATTTCTGATGATATGGAGATTTTAAAAAGAATATATGAAGCTCTTAAAGACGGCGGAACTTTTATTTTAGAATGTATAAGTCGTGAAATTGCTGTTCAATATTTTACAGAAGGTGAATGGTTTGAAAGGGCTGGTATGACGGTTTTAACTCAATTTGATGTTGTTGGTGCCTGGGAAGGTCTTAATTCTAAGTGGATATTAATTGATAAAGATGGAAAGAGACGTGAGCATGTTTTTGTTCAGCGTCTTTATTCTGCTGCAGATTTAAGAGATAAACTTATTTCTATTGGTTTTAAGGAAGCTAATGTTTATGGAGGCTTTGACCTTTCTCCTTATAATCAAAAAGCTACAACTATGGTTATAGTTGCTAAAAAATAGAAAGAAATAAGATGTTTATCTTTGTTGTCAAAGAATAGTATTCTCGCTATTATAGCAGAAACTTAAGCTTTAGAAGGTTTATTATGAAAAAGATTATCAGTGGCAAAGTTCGTGAGGTTTACGATCTTGAAGATGGAAGAATGGTTATTGTTACAACAGACCGCATTTCTGCTTTTGATGTCATTCTTCCAACTATGATTACAGACAAAGGCAAGGTTTTGAATGCTCTTTCGAACTATTGGTTCAATCTGACAAAGGACATTGTTAAAAACCACATGATTTCTTCTGATTTGAAGGATATGCCTGTAGAATTTCAGAAGCCTGAATACGAAGGACGTACTATTCTGGTTAAGAAACTCAAGATGATTCCTTATGAAGTCATTGTTCGTGGCTACATGTTCGGAAGTATGTACGAGGCTTACAAAAAGGGAGAACCTTTCCTTGGACATAAATTCGATAGAGAGTACCAGCAAGCAGAAAAGCTTGAAAATCCTATTGTAACACCTTCTACAAAAGCTCAGGAAGGTCATGATATCAATGTAACTATAGATTACATGAAGAAAGACCTTGGCGAAGAACTCGGTTCTAAGATTGAACAGACTGCTATCGCTATTTATAAAAAATGCTATGAACATGCTTACAAGAATGGTATCATTATTGCAGATACTAAGTTCGAGTTTGGTCTTGATGAAAATGGTGAGCTTGTTCTTGGTGATGAAGTTTTAACTCCTGATTCAAGCCGTTTCTGGAATCTAGAACAATATAAAGTAGGTACATCACCTGCAAGCTATGATAAACAGTTTATTCGTGACTGGCTAAAAGCTAATAACCTTGCTGGAGATGCTTCTATTAAAGAAATTCCTGCTGATATTGTAGCAAAGACAACTGCTTGAATCAGGAGTTAAAACTTCATCACCAAGAACAAGCTCACCATTTTCATCAAGACCAAATTCAAACTTTGTATCAGCAATGATAATTCCGTTAGCCTTAGCGTGCTCATAGCACTTCTTGTAAATTGCAAGAGCAGCCTGCTCGATTTTTGTTCCAAGCTCTTCGCCAAGATCGTCTTTCATATACTGCAATGTAACGTTAATATCGTGACCTTCGGCAGCCTTAGTAGAAGGAGTTACGATAGGCTCATCCAGCTTTTCAGCCTGCTTATATTCCTTATCAAACTTGTGACCAAGGAAAGGCTCACCCTTCTTGTAAGCCTCGTACA
>JAILNT010000134.1 GCA_024691265.1 Treponema sp.
TCGTCTTTATTTTCATGTTTATCCCAATGCAGTATTATATATTACTTTTATTTTCGGATTAAAAATACAGGCTACAGATAAAAAAACAAAAGTAATATATAATACTGCATTGGGATAAACATGAAAATAAAGACGATTACTTTTGCATTATTTTTATTAAATACAATCTCTAATATTCATGCATTAAATTATGCAGATACGTCATCGTCTTTAGTAGATTTTTTTGAATCCCTTTCTGATGATAATGCAGGCTCTACTTCTTTTCTTTCATTAAACATACCTTCAGGCGGTCGAGCAGAAAGCATGGGGACAGCATTCACAGCTCTTGCTGATGATATAAGTTTTTTTGACTATAACCCGGCGGCAAGTTCTATACTAGATGAAACAGAAGCAGCAGCCTATCATAATGCATGGATTGCAGATTCTGCTATGGAAACACTTGCAGCAACAACAAGATACAATAATCTTGGAATTGCAGCAGCATTAAAATGTTTTTATGTTCCTTTTACAGAATACAATGCGTATGGAACAAAGGTTGCAAGTAGTTATTATAGTGAAACAACAGGAATAATAAACCTGTCTTATAATTTTCTTTCAGGCTATTATTTTAAGGGTATCGCAGTTGGTATAAATCTCAAAACTTCGTGGCGAAATATGCCAGATTATACTGATGATGACAGCAACGAATTAATTTCTTCTTCAGGTTTAGCTCAATCAGCTTTAGCCTTTATGGGCGATATAGGTCTTTTAATAAGATTTAATGCTGCAAAATTTTATTCTTCAAGAGATACAAACTTTAGATTTGGATTGAATATAAAAAATTTGGGAAAAGCAATTACAGGTTTTGGCGAAAGTATAAAGGAAGACGATCCTCTTCCTACTAGAATCTGTGCTGGTATTTCTTATAAACCTTTTATGCCTGTTACAATAACAGCAGAATTCAGACAAGGAATAAACCTAAGTAATATATCAGAATCTGAATTATGGTCAGCAGGTGGAGGTCTTGAGATAAGGTTTACAGAATTTTTCTCCTTTCTAGGAGGTTTTCTTATTCAAGGTTCAAATCCTAGAATAAGTTTTGGAGGGGAAACTTCTATAAAAGATATTGTTCTAAATGCAAATTACACTTTTGATTTAACTTCTTCATTAAATCCTGTAAATCACATAAGTATATCTGCAAAAGTAAAATTAGGTGATAAAAACAGAAAGGCTATAGCTCAAAAAGTAGATGAGTTATATTCTCTTGCTCTAGAAAAATATACAGAAGGTGATTTGGAAAAAGCTATAGCTCTTTGGGAACAATCTTTGCAATTAGATAAAGGTTTTGACCCTTCAAAAGAAGGTATAAAGCTTGCAAAAGAACAACAGAAACTATTAAAAACAATTCTTGATTTGCAAAAGCTTGATTAAAAAAATAGCGAGCCTTTTTTTAGACTCGCTATAAATAATAAATACTGGAATATATTTATTTTTTCTTACTGAAAATATGATAGTTTATCCATGAAAATAGAGGGTGACGGCTTTCAACTCTTGTAAGCCACTCTGTGCTAACTGAGTTAGAACCTAAAGAATCGTAAACTTTCGTGAAAGATAAGATATTATCCTTAAAGCTATTTTCCGCATAATCAGGCATAAGCCCTTTTTGTATCATCATTGGCCAGTCACTAGATTGAGCAAGCAGAACTTCTCTTGAAGCAAGATTTAATAAACGAGCTTTTAAGCCTGTATCTGTAGGGAAACGGTCTGCAAGGTCACTCATTCTTTCACTTGCTTTATATACATAACGAAGCATCCAGTCATTCTTATTATCAAGCAAAGCTTCTCCATAACCTGAAGCCGAACAAGGATAAAGATTTACCCTTTTCAATGAGTAACGACGCATGAAAAGATTTTTTCCCTGTTCAAGCTTTATTTCTGAAGAAGCAGCAATTTTTCTAATTACACTTTCAAGCCATGAAATTCCCTCATGCCAATTACAACCAAAGTCATGAACATCAAAAGTACAAACATCTGATACATCTTCATTAGGAAGTAGTTTTGCAGCTTTATTTAATTTTGAAATTTTCTCATTTACAAAATATTCTGCATCTTCTAGAACTCTTTTGCCTGCCTCTGCTGTATTATAAACAGTATTTGCATTATTGTAATACTTATAGCCTGTTTGAACTCTAACGGCACCATCTTTTATAAAAGGTGAAAGCTCATCGATTGTTAAATCAAAACCTATATCTTTTTCTTCTGAACGGTATACATCATTTTCTTTAAAGCCATTGTTACCGCTAAGATACTCTTCATCATCACGAGCTAATACTCCAAGTGAGTTATAACAGCGTACAGGTTCAAAAATACCGCTTTCAGGTCTTTCCTGAGAAAATAAAACAGCTCTTGGATCTACAACTGTATAAATTACATTATAAGCTCTCAATACTGTTTCAAGATTTTTTGCATAGCCCATGTATGGAAGCCAAAAACCATCTGGAAGAGAACCAAAATAATGTTTATGAGATATAAGACCGGCTTCAATCTGTGCATTTATAGATTCTGGATAGTCTACATAAAGAGGTAAATATGCATAAGTTGCAGCTGTTGAGAGTAATTCAATATAACCATGTGCTTCATAATAAGAAAATTTTGCAAGAAGATTTCCCTGATACTTTTCAAGATAGTCATCTTTTATCTTTTTTGCATTTTCAAGATATTCTCTTGCAAGATTAGATAAAGCTGTATCAGAAGCACATCTTATTACTTCTTTTTCACCTAAAGAAATCTTATTATCAAGCCAGTTTATATATAATTCCTGAACAAAAGGGTCGTCCAACAGGGCACATAAATTAGGTGATATAACTATGGAAAGATTAAAATGAATATTATCCTTTTCAAGGGATTCAAACATATTCAACAAAGGAATGTATGTATCTGTTATTGCGGAAAACAATCTGTCATTTTGTGCATTAAAATCTATATCAACAGAAGAATCCGGCTGCCTGTAATAGCCTTCATGAGCTACAAGCATCAATACTAATTTTTTACCTGACATTTTATACTCCGCTTCAAGTTATCTTTATTTTTGTTAAGTTTAAGAAAATGATTGTCTATAGTTTACATAATGAGAATGCAACAGTTCAGGAAGTCCTGAAAGTCTAAGCACAGGATTGAAATCAAAATCTTTACCAGGCTGAAGTCCTGAAAGTTCATTACAGCCAACAGGTATATCAACTCGCTTAGATACAGCAAGAACTTCTAAACCAGAATCTTTCTTTGCAATAAGTTCTATTTTGAAGTTTTTCTTTCCGGCAGGAATTAAAATATACTGCTTTCTTTCCTTCAAAGAAACCTGAACATCGAAAGAATCCCTAACTTTTTCATCATATTCATCTTCAAAAAAGCTTACCCTTAGAAAGATAGATAAGAAAGAATTGTCAGATTCAAGTTTTAGTAATGTAGCTTCTTTAAAATCCCAGTAAACAAATGCCCATATAGGATTTCTTAAAACTACTCCTATAACATTTTCATTGTAAGATTCAGGAAGAGTCTGTTTTTTCGATAAATCTTTTGCAGAATTGTCATTGACAAGTTCAAAATTCTCATCTTCTTTCTGCTCAAGATTCCATTCATCAGCAGCTTCAAGAAGTTCTCCAATAATAAAACTTCTGTCCAAATCATCAGGAATATCAATTCCATAATCATCAGACAACGCTATCAAATCTGTTGACGAAAGAGTTTGTAAATATGCACGAGATAAAAAAGCACTATCCATAATAATGCTAAATATTCGCTAGAAAAAAGGATTATGTCAATAGTCTAAAATTAAATGATATATCTAGGCTTTGAAAAAAAGCAACAAATATTTTATAAAATATTTATATTGTAAACCTATTTAAATTAATAAAGTTGATATATACAATCCTCACTAATACAACACTCTGGAGGAAGCCTGTAAAAGAAATAAATAAAGCAGGTTAACAATAATAAAAATGGACGTACAAAAATTATCAAGAGAAATTGTAAATGGAAAAAGACTCACAAGAGAAGATGATTTATCGTTTTTCTTAACATGTGATTTACAAGAACTCTGTAAAGGTGCTGATTATATAAGGGAAAATCTCTGCGGGGAAAAAGTTGACCTTTGTACAATTATAAATGGAAGAAGTGGAAAATGCAGTGAAAATTGTAAATACTGTGCACAATCAATACATAATCACACTAATTGTGAAATATATGACTTTATAGATGAAGATATTATTGTAAAAGAAGCAAAACAAAATGAAAGCGAAGGTGTAAATAGATTTTCCATAGTAACATCAGGAAGAGCTCTCACTGGAGAAGAATTCGAAAAAGCTGTAAAAGCTTTCAATAGGCTTCATAAAGAATGCAAAATTGAATTATGTGCATCAATGGGATTTTTAACAGAGGAACAGTTTAAAATATTAAAAGATGCAGGCGTTTCAAGATACCACGATAATATAGAAAGCTCTAGGAAATATTTTCCTAATATCTGTACAAGCCACACTTTTGAAGGAAAAATCGAAACTATAAAGAAAGCTCAAAAAGCCGGACTTAGTGTATGTTCTGGTGGCATAATTGGACTTGGAGAAAGTTTTACAGATAGAATTGATATGGCAATGGAATTAAAAGAGCTTGGAATAAAATCTATTCCTATCAATGTGCTTATGGCCATAAAAGGAACTCCTTTAGAAAATACACCAGCTCTAAAAGATGATGAAATATTACGTACAATAGCTATGTTCAGATACATAAATCCTGATGCAAACATAAGGCTTGCAGGAGGAAGGAAATTATTAAAGGAAAACGGAATAGAAGCCTTCAAAAGTGGAGCTAATGCTGCTATAACAGGAAATATGTTGACAACAACAGGCTCCACTATCGAAAGCGATAAACAGATGCTTATAAAGCTAGGACGAAATGTAACTCCATCTTATCTTTCGTCCCCTAAAGAATGCCAAAATTGTGCTTCTAAAATTGGCTAACAAGATTAAGCATTGAAAATACTATTCTTTAAGCTTTCTGCAATTCCTTTAGATGAACTGGCTGAAGTCTGTTCTGGTCCATGAGCATTAGAGGCTGTAGTTCCAGGAATTGTAGAAGCCATAAGAATTTTTCCTGTTCCACGATATACATTTACAAAACCTTCGCCGCTTAAACCAGAACCTATTAAAGTTTTACCAGCCTTTTCTACTGTAAAATCAAGAGATGATGACCATGCAATAGCCATGTTTCCATCTATTTTCACTTCATCATTTTCAAGTTCAAACTCTATAAGTTCATCTCTTGGAACAGGAGACTCCAATACACAAACTCCAGTACCAGAAAGACAGAGATTAAATAAGCCTTCTCCTCCAAGTAAAGCAGAAGATACGTTTTTACGACTTACGATTTTTTCTTTTACGCTGCTTTCACAAGCTAAAAAAAGTCCGTCATCTAAAACCATGCCCGCTCCCCATGAAGCTAAATCTTCACAAAGAAGATAATGATATGTAGGTTCAAGCATGACAAAACCATTTCCGGAATATTCAGGCTTTACAGAAGATTCTCCTGAAACAGCACCTTTTACAATATTGCCTAGAAAACCACCAACACCTTTTATCCCAGAAGTCATTGTTACATTACCAGCAACCCATTGCATTGCACCAGCCTGAACCTTTACAGAATTACCTTTCAAAGAGCAAAGTACCTGTCTCTTTTTTACATTCATTTTTTGCATGAAATATGCATAAGAAGCAAAAACAGGATCTACACTCAAATCAGACTGATGCTCATAAACTGAAAAAACTCCTTTTTGTTCAAGCATTTTTATGTTTGAATTGTCAAAAAGATTTTTAATATTTACCATAAACACTCCTTTTTATATTAAAAATATAAAGCATAAATTAATATATAGCCAATTTTTTTTATAAAAAAAAAGCCTGAAGCAAATAAATGCAACAGGCTTAATAATTAATAGAAAATAAAACTACATTCTATCCAAATAAGGAACAAGAACCAGATTCATAGCACTCTTTAATACTGTAAGAGTACAGCTTGCAAGGAAGAGTCTTGCACCAGCTTTCTTCTTGTCTTCTTCATTAAGGATAGGACTTGTCTGATAGAATTTACTAAATGATTTTGAAACATTATATAAATAGTTTGCCATGATACTTGGGTCAAGAGCATCAGCAGCCTTTGTTACCATCGAAGGATAATCTCCAAGCATTTTAGTAAGCTCCCATTCTTCAGCATTAGAAAGCAATGATAGAGCTTCATCACTTGAATCAAGAGCAAGTCCGCTTTCTTCTGCTTTACGCAATATAGATGCAATACGAGCACCCATATACTGAAGATAAGGACCTGTATTTCCATTGAAAGAAAGACTTTCCTGAGGATTGAAAAGCATGTCTTTTACAGGTGCAACCTGAAGAAGATAATAATGCAAGGCTGCAAGAGCTACTTTCTCTGCAACTTCGGCTGCATCTCCAACTTCTTCACTTCTTCCTCTTTCATTAATGGCAGCAAGTGCATCATTATGAAGGGAATCAATAAGGTCATCAGCATCAACAACAGTACCTTCACGGCTCTTCATTCTTCCTGATGGAAGATTAACAAGACCATAGCTCAAATGATAAAGCTTTTCTGCCCAAGAAAATCCTAGCTTCTTTAAGATGTGGAATAAAATCTTGAAGTGATAAATCTGTTCACTGGCAACAACATAAACCATCTGATTGAATGCCCAGTCGCTATGACGGAAAATTGCAGTTCCAATATCCTGAGTAATATACACAGAAGTTCCGTCTTTTCTAAGAAGAACCTTCTCATGCTTATCTTCGTCTTTTCCTTTTCCTACAACATCAGTAACATCAATTCGAACAGAACCATCTTCAGCCTTATAGAATACACCTTTCTCTAAGCCCTTTAAGATTTCTTCTTTTCCTTTAAGGTATGTATCGCTTTCAAAATAAAGCTTATCAAATGAAACACCTGTTCTATCATAGGTCTCTTTTACACCATTGATAGCCCAGCCGTTCATCTTTCTCCAAAGCTTATGAAGGTCATCATTATCATCGCCCTTTTCCCATTCAACAAGCATTTCTTCCGCCTGCTGATTAGCTTCAGGGTGTTCTTTTGCATATTTGTCAAATTCTACATAGCACTGACCAACAAAGTGGTCTCCCTTAATGCCAAGGCTTTCTGGAGTATCGCCATTAGCTTCATGAAAGAGCTTATATGCAAGCATACTCTTACAAATGTGGACACCACGATTATTTATTATGTTAACCTTGTAAACTTCAGCACCGGCTTTATTTAAAATACGGCTTACACTTTCTCCAAGTGCATCATTTCTCATGTGACCAAGGTGTAATGGTTTATTGGTATTTGGGCTTGAAAATTCAACCATAACACGGCGACCTTCAAACGGCTTTTTACCATTTTCATCAAAAGAACCATAATTTTCACCATCTTTTTCAATACGGCGAAGGATTTTACCTGCACTCTTAGCTTTATCAAGCTTTACATTTACATAAGGTCCAACTGCAACAAATGTTCCAATAGAAGCAGCTGTATCCGCCTTTATGAGAGAAACGACTTCCTTCGCAATCACAGGAGGAGCCATGCGGAATATTTTTGCGAATGGGAACATAGGCATGCCAATGTCTCCCATCTCTGGATTAGGTGGTGTTTCTACCGAAATCTTTTCTGGAGCCACATCATCAGCGGCTATAGCCTTTTGAGCTTTAAGCTCATTAAGAGCCGCACAAACAAGAGCACGGCAACTTTCTTTAGTATCAGCCATTATTTTCCCCATTTATTCAAAATGTCATCTGAAAATGTACATCGTTTTCCCATACAATGGAAATTGCAAAAAGTATAGCAAAATAATAAACTTTATGCTATTAGAGATTTTTTGGGAGATTTATATGATTCAAGTAGATACAGCTGTTATAGATACTTATATAGAACAGCTCATGACAAAATCAACTGCAGAAATACCTGTATGGAATATTGAAAAGGCTAGAGCTGGTAAAAAAAGTGGCTGGGACTACATCGACGGCTGTATGATACTGTCACTTCTTGAGTTTTACGATACAACAAAAGACAAGAAATATCTTAATTTTTCAGATTACTACGAAGATTTCAGAATAAAAGAAGATGAAAATGGCAATGTTACTATAATCGGCTATAAAAAAGATACTTGGAATCTTGATGAAGTAAATGGTGCAAAAAATCTTATCACCTTGTACGAACTCACAGGAAAAGAGAAATACAAAAAGGCTGCTGATTTAATTTACAGCCAGGTCATAGAGCAGCCACGTACAAAAGAAGGAAATTTCTGGCATAAAAAGATATATCCTGACCAGATATGGCTCGACGGTCTTTATATGGCACTTCCTTATTATATGGAATATGAAGTAAAATTTAACGACAGTAAAAACATTGATGACATCTATAAGCAATTTTTCAATGTATACGATATCATGAGAAATAAGGAAACAGGTCTTTATTATCATGCTTATGATTCAAGTAGAAAAAGCTTCTGGTGCAGTAAAGAAACAGGCTTAAGTCAAAACTATTGGCTCCGCTCTCTCGGCTGGTACTCAATGGCACTTCTCGATACTTTAACAAAAGCAGGCGACAAAGGAAGCGACAACTGGAACAAGCTAAAGAACATATACATAGAGCTAATGGATTCGATGCTAAAATATCAAGATGAAAGCGGAATGTGGTACCAAGTACCAAATTTTCCAGGCAAAGGCAAAAACTACCTTGAAACAAGCGGTTCTGCGATAATGTCTTATGCCCTTACAAAAGGAGCAAGATTAGGCTTTTTAAGTGAAAAATACAGAGAAGCCGGAGTAAAGGCATTTGAAGGAATCTGCTCAAAATATCTTAAAACAGACAAGGGAAACATGAGCTTAGGCGGTATTTGTCTTGTTGCAGGCCTAGGCCCTGAAACAAACACAAGAAGAGATGGCTCTTTTGATTACTACATGAGCGAGCCTATCGTTCAAGATGATGCAAAAGGAGTAGGACCTTTTATTCTAGCTTATAATGAATACAAAATCATAAAATCAAGTAAATAATATACATATAAATAGATATTATATTATGGAAAGTCTCAATATGAGTTTTTACTCAAAATTGAGACTTTTTTTTTGCTAAATACAAAATATGTGGTTATATTAAAAGACAACAAGTTTTATATTCTTTATTTCTTTTTAAAGTAATTCATTACTAATCTGAATACAATCACAAATATATTTATTTCCTTTTTCATGCTTTTATCCTCCTGAAAACGAAATAAATATATTTGTGATTGTATTCAG
>JAILNT010000135.1 GCA_024691265.1 Treponema sp.
TCCTTATTTTCCAACGGCGAGCTGTGCAGGCTGGCCACAATTTATGATGAGCGAGCTTGAAGAAATGGCTTTGTGCAATCTTGCCCATTCAGGCATGACTACAAACTGTTTCAGAGATGATGGTCACTGGAAAATAATACAGGACAGAATAAAAAAAGGCGATGTTATTTTGTTCCAGTTTGGTCATAATGACCAGAAACGACGTAATTTACAGGCATTTTCAGGCTATATGCAAAATCTCAGACGCTATGTAAATGAAACACTTTCTTTTGGTGCATACCCAATTCTTGTAACTCCTATAAGCAGAATTCCTTTTGAAGACAATGGAGAATACCGTTCTATACTACTAAATCATGCTCTTGCTGTAAAACTTGTAGCAGACGAATATAATATTCCATACATTGATATGCATGAAATGACTTTTGATTTCTGGACTAATGATATAGATAAAGCTCATCTATATTTTATGCCAGGAGACATAACCCATACAAATGATTTTGGAGCAATTCTTCTTGCTGATATGGCAAGTAAAAAAATTCAAGCTGATAAGATAGAGCCTTTATATAGTCATTTAAAATATAAGCCTCTGGCAGAAGATTTTTTTGAAGTAGCTGAAAATAGCAGAAAAGAAAAAATACCAGCTGAAAAAGCTTCAAATGTATTCGACATAGAAGTTCCTTATATAGATATGGATAAAGCAAAATGCAAAGACGGTATTGTAAAAGCCTTCCGCTATGGCTTACTTGACCCTTGCGTAATGTATATTCACCCGGAAGACTTTATGCCAAAGGCACAAGTTCTTATGGTATTATTCAAGGCTTTAAGATTGAGCGGAAAAAGACCTTATCTTTACCATTTTGTAGATATATCAAAATATGAATGGGATTCTTCTTACGTTCAGACCTGCATAGATGAAGATTTATTAGATAAAAGCCTTTTCCCTGGCGATATGTTCTACCCTGACTCTCCATTAACAGAAAAAGAATTTGCAAGCCTTGCAATAAGAGGAATGCATAATAAAGAAGAAAGAAATAAACTTTCTGTAAGTGACTGTCTAAAAGAAGCTCGAGAAAAGGGAATACTTTCTGAAAATGAAAATACTTCTGATGAAGATTCTAAAATGGGTAACTATATAATCACAAGGGAAGAATGTTATACAGCCCTTGCTAAAATTGTAGAACTTGCAGGTAAAAAAAATGAAGCCCTGCCAAAAGATGCAGAACTTCACCCTTCTCTATAATTCTTTATAAAGCCTTTTTATAAACTTGTTTAGAAAAAATCTAGTAATGAACAACATTTCGTTCGTACTGGATTTTTTCTATTACAGAAGCTGCTGCTCCACTTATAAAATATTTATAGGTTGTTTCAGGCACAAGTTTTTTTAATTTTGTAAAAGCACCCTCGTGTATAACTTTTCTTACAGTAGAAGCACTAACAACTTCTTCGTCTATAGTCTTTCTAGGTAGGATTATACAATCAATACCATGTTCTGGAAGTTTTTCTTTCATAATATCGTTATAGATTCCAGTTACTAAACTTGCAGGTTCTTCTCCTACATAGCGACGCTGTATGCCTAATGTTTTTGCAATTTTTGTAAATATGGCTATATCAAGAGCTGCATGACTTTCAATTACTGCATTAGAATCTTTTTGGAAATAACTTGGGAAAGTAGCACTACTTATTATATAAGGTCCGCTATCGTGGTAACGAACATTCGAAAGATGTGAAGTTCCCTCTAAAACAAGTTTTTTCCTTATAGAAAAAGGTACCAGGCTGCAATCTTCACTTACTATAAATAAATGCACAATATCATTTTCTGCAGCTGCTCTTTCTACAAGATATTGATGTCCAAGGGTAAAAGGATTTGCATTCATAACTATTGCAGCAATTTTTTTATTTTCATGAGATTCAGTGTCTGCATTTGCAAGTTTTTTAAGATAATCAGCAAAGCCTGTTTTTTTATTTTCCATAAAAACAATCTGTTTATCTATTCTTGCAACTTCATAAAAGCCTAAAGTTTGAAAATATTCAGAAGACTCACATTTTGTATATAAAAAGAGATGGACATTTCCTCTTTCTATTTGAATCTGTATAAGATGAGAAACAAGCTCATTCATAAGCCCTTCTCCTCTATGATTTGAACTAACTGCAAGGCATCTTAATGTATTAGCGAAGCAACTCCCTGTGGCAATAATATTTGAATTGTCATCATACATAGCACAGGTATAATCAAGATTTGAATCTTTTCGTATACCTTCTGCAATTAAAAAATCTTCTACTTCTTTCATAGAAATATCATCATCTTTACTTATTTCTGCTATATGTGCCATTTTTTACCCCACATGCAAGAGAATACGTTTAATATATAAACACCACTTAAACCAATACATTTATATTAAAGCCTATGAGATTTTTTTTCAATAGAACTTTGTATATAAATAAATTTTATGCAGAAAATATTGCATTTTTATACATTTCATCTGTA
>JAILNT010000258.1 GCA_024691265.1 Treponema sp.
TTGAACATCAATGAAAAAGAAATTCTTTCTATTATCAGCTAAAGCAGCCCATACATCTTTAGGATTACAAGTTAAAGGATAATATTGACCGGCAGCAAGCATACAACCAACTTTACAATCAGGAATTATCTCATGAGCCAATTTAACAGCCTTTGCACTTGCAATTAATTCATGATGAGCTGCATTATACTTTACCTGTTCTTCATTCTCTCCTTCTTCAAAATAAAGTCCGGCACCCATAAAAGGAGCGTGAAGAAGCATGTTTATTTCATTAAAAGTAAGCCAATACTTAACTTTATTCTTATAGCGAGTAAGCACTGTACGGCAATACTTTTCAAAACAATCTACCATTCTTCTGTCACGCCAGCTGCCAAACTTCTTAATAAGATTCAAAGGAGCATCAAAATGACAAAGAGTTACAAGAGGTTCAATACCATATTTATGACATTCATCAAATATTTTGTCATAAAATTCCAGACCTTTTTCATTAGGTTTTTCATCATCACCATTAGGATATATACGTGTCCATGCAATAGACATTCTATAAACCTTAAAGCCCATTTCTGCGAATAAAGCTATATCTTCTTTATAATGATGATACATGTCGATTGCTTCATGACTTGGATAGATATGACTTGAATCACATTCAAGCATTTTCATTTTTCCCAGCATAACAGCACGCCTGTCTTCTCCATAAGGCATTAAATCAACATTTGCAACTCCTCTGCCATCAACATTCCATGCACCTTCACACTGATTTGCAGCAGTTGCACCGCCCCATAAAAAACCGTCTGGCATTTTATAACCTTTCATATCTTTCCTCTCAAAACTCTATAATTTATATTCAATATTACTTAGAAGCTGTTAATAAGTGCTCTCCAAATGTAACCTCGCTTTTAGACTTTTTTTCTGCAACAACAGAAGCAAAATCATCAGAATTACTTACTATAACAGGAGTTGTAATCTTGTAACCAGCCTTAACAATACTGTCTATATCAAATTTTATAAGTAAATCACCCTTCTTTACACTCTGACCTTCTTTTACCATTGGTGTAAAATACTTACCCTTTAATTCAACAGTATTCATTCCAATATGGATAAGAACATCTGCACCAGAAGGAGTTGTAACTGCAACAGCATGATAAGTATCAGGAAGTACAGAAACTACACCGTCACAAGGAGCTTTTACTTCTCCTATCTTAGGAAGAATAGCACAGCCTTTTCCTAAAGAAGCAGAAGCGAATGCTTCATCAGGGACTTCAGAAAGTTCCATAACAGTTCCTTCCATTGGAGAAACAACAAATACATCAGACTGAACTTCAGAAAGTTCTGAATTATTTTCAGTAGCCTTTGTCTTTCCTGTAAAAGAGCCTGTTTCACTTTCTTTATAGAAAAGCATTGTAATTACAAAAGTAAATATCATTGCAACAGCAACTGCTAACAATGCCCAAACAACGCCGTTCATATTCTGCTGAACACCATAACGTTCTGCATATTCAGGAGTCATAATAAAGCCTGGAATACCAAATACACCAAGACCACCTGAAATATAGCTATAAGCTTTAGCAGCAGAAATAATAGCACCACCAATAGCACCACCGATACAAGAATAAATAAATGGCTTCTTACGTGGAAGAGTAATACCATAAATAGCAGGCTCTGTAACACCAGCAATAGCAGAAATAATAGCAGGGATACCTAAGCTTTTTGTCTGCTTGTCCTTAGTTTTGATAACAACGGCAGTTAAAGCTGCAAGCTGTGCAAATGAAACTGCAAAATAAGGAGTAACCATCTGGTCAAAACCCTGGCTTGCAATATTAATAACCTTGAAAGGAACTAAAGCCCAATGCAAACCGAATACAACAAGAATCTGCCAGAAACCACCAATAAGGGCACCGGCTACAACAGGTGCAACATCAAATATAAACTTAGCTCCAGCTGCAATAAGGTCTGTAATAATACCAGCAATAGGTCCAATTACAATAAGTCCAACAGCAGTTGCAACTATAAGAACAACAAATGGCACTCCAAAACTTTTAAGTTCAGCAGGCATTATCTTCTTTACTTTCTTTTCAATAATAGAACCAAACCATACAATAAGAATAATAGGTATAACTGAAGATGTATAATTTCCAGAACCAGGCATGATAACAGGAACACCAAATAATGTTGTCCAATATTTCATACCCAGGAATGTGCCTAAAGCCTCTGGAGCTTTTCCGTTAAGAATTGCAATTCTATTAGG
>JAILNT010000196.1 GCA_024691265.1 Treponema sp.
CGACTTTAAGAAAACGTTGTTAAATGATTTATCAAAAAGTTAATGGCTATAATTTATTATATAATTATGGTATGATGAAGTTTATGGAAATAGAATTTAAAGACTTGAGCAGAATATTAAAAATATGTAATTCTGAGGAAAACATTACAATTGTTTCACCGGAAAAACTCACTAAAGAAAATAAATATGAGATTTCAAATACATTAAAAGAATTAGAAGCTTCTAACAAAATATATAAAATAACTATAAAACTTGCAGAAGGCTTAAAATCATGGGATTTTAAAGAAGGACTATTTGCCTCAAAATGCATAAAAGCTGTATATTTTCCTTCATCATTGATAAAAGTTGATTTTTCAAGCTGGAGAACTTTTTCTAAAAATCCTTATGCAAAAAGTGACGTTGATTTATATTTTCCTAGTTTTTGGAAAAATACAGTAGATTTTGAAAAAATAGACTGTAAAAATATAAAACTTTATGATACAGAAAAAACACAGTTTGAAGCAGGCAAATACTCGATTTCTATATTTTCAAAAGGTCTTTACAGAACAGTTTCTGTTATAAGTGAAAATGAAGCCGTGAAAAAACAGTCTTTTGAAGGAGACTTACTTGAAGGCTATACAAATTCTTCTAAATCATATTGTAATTTAACTCTTTCAATTTCTAACGGTGAAAAATGCATTTTTGAAGGAAATATAGAAGACGCATGTTCTGCAAGAGTTTCTGATGGAAAATATAATATTATTCTTTCTCCATCTGTATTTCCTGCAAAAGACAAAATTCCTAATTTTCCACTCTATCTTTCTATAGCCTCTATAAAAAATCACAAAAAAACTTTTTCATTAGATTCTGCAACTGGCTGGAATATCAGTGATTTATCGCTTTCAGGTTTCATTGCTGACAAAATTTCATGCTCATATTTATCTACAAATGTGTATAAATATATAAATACAACATTCTTTACAGGTTTGCTCTTAAAAAATAAAGAATTGTCTGACTGGACTTTTAGAGATGACGGTGTTGAAGAGAAAACTTTGTATTTTGCAGAAAATAAAAAATGCGTAAATATAAGGAATGAGGAAGAAGAAAGAGAAGAATTCTTTGAAAAAAAAGAGCTTTTAGAAGCGGAAGAAAAAGAAGATAAAAAAGAAGAAAAGAAAAATTCTAAATCGACAAAAGAAATACCTTTAGATACAGAATTTAAGCTTTTACTTTGCATGAAAATAATTGCAGCTGGAAAAAAACAAGATGAAGCTATGAAACTTGCAGAACAAGTTCTTTCTTTAAAGACAGAAAGTAAATATTATAGTTTTGCCTATATGTTCGACTTAGCTATCCAAAAAGTTGCTATAGGCATTATAAAAGGAAATGGAACAAGCAAAGGCTGGAGTAAAATCTTCAAGAATTTGAATGAAATAACAGAGTTTAATACAAATATAAATGTTCCTCTCGATAACATTGAAGATTTTGACGAAAAAATTATCTACAAAAAACACCCTTATAGTCATAAGCTTGTAAGAGCTGACTATACAGAAATGATAAATGAAACAGATCCAAATACAGAAAAAATCATTGAAGTTCTTGTGAATAAACTTGTTGAACAGGGAAAAGAAAAGTCTGAAGCTATAAAAATTGCTTCAAAAGTTCTAAAAGCTGCTGTTCCAAAAAAATCTAATCCATCAAAAAGAGACCATCATAAATGTTATGGCTATATGATTAATGAAAATGAAGGAGAAAATAATACTAACTTTGCAATAGCTGTTGTAAACATGCATACAAGAGCTGTTATAAGCTTTTTGAATAACTTAAATGAAATGCCAAGAATAAATGTAAACCTTGCTCTTGATAGTTATAAAACTGTAAAAGGTTCTTCTATCTATAAAAAGAACTACGACAAAAAACTTGTAAAAATAAACAATGCAAGATTCAATCTTGAATAATTAAAAAAAATAGTGCTAAAAAGCACAAAAATAATCAATGATGTAAAAAAAATATGCCCCTACACTGACCATGTAGATAGCTGAAAACGGCTATATCATAAGGAGTTTTTTTATGGTGGGCAAAAATAATTTAAAACAATTCGGTATTAAAGACAAAATAGGTTACATGTTTGGTGATTGTGGAAACGACTTCACCTTTATTTTATGTGCAATGTTTCTGATGAAATTCTATACAGATGTTATGGGAGTTTCTGCTGCTATAGTTGGTTTAATGATGCTTGTTGCAAAAGCAGTAGATGCTGTAACAGATGTTCTTATGGGACAGGTTTGTGATAGAAGTAAAGTTACTGCAAAAGGAAAATTTGCACCATGGATACGCCGCATGATGGGTCCTGTTGCTCTTGCAAGCATTTTAATGTATGCAGTTTATTTCAAAAATATGCCTATGGGCTTTAAAATCTTCTGGATGTTTTTCACATATCTTCTTTATGGTTCAATTTGTTATACAGGCGTAAATATTCCTTACGGTTCCATGGCATCAGCCCTTTCACCAGAACCAAAAGACCGCACTTCTCTTTCAACTTTCCGTTCTATTGGTGCAACATTAGCTTCTATGGGGATTGGTGTTGTTACTCCAATGATTGTTTATTATAAAGATGAAGCAAGCGGCAATATGATGTTTTCCGGTGAAAAAATGCTTGCATGTGCAATTGTATGTTCTGTAATTGCTGTTGTTTCATATATTCTTTGCTACACTCTCACTACAGAACGTGTAAAAATGCATCAGGTAACAGAAAAGTTTTCATTCAGAACTTTTTTCAAAACTATTATTTCTAGCCGCTCATTAATAGGAATTATAATTTCAGCCTTACTTCTTTTAATTGTTCAACTTGCACTTACAGGAATGAATAATTATATTTATCCAAACTATTTCAAAAATCGTGCTGCAATTTCTCTTGCTTCACTGCTTTCAAGCATTGTTATACTTACTCTTTCAACATTTATTGGAAAAGTTTCATCTGCAATAGGAAAAAAAGAAACATCTGTAACAGGAGCTTTAATCGGTGCTATAAGCATGGCTATTGCTTTCTTTATCCATACAGATAATATTGCTATCTGGTTTGTATTTTTCCTTATAGGTTACATAGGTCTTGCATGTTTTAATTTACTTTGCTGGGCCATGATTACAGATGTAATAGACGATATGGAAATAAAAAACGGAGTAAGAAGCGATGGTTCAATTTATGCAGTTTACTCATTTGCAAGAAAATTAGGACAAGCTGCAGCTTCTGGTCTTACAGGTGCTCTTTTAAGTCTTGTAGGATACACTAAAGAAACAGCATTTGAAGCTTCTGTTACAAATGGTATATATAATATTTCAACCTTAGTTCCTTCAATTTCATTTTTAGCTCTTGCACTTGCATTAACTTTCCTTTATCCATTAAATAAAAAGCGGGTAATGGAAAATACAAAAATTCTTCATGGAGATAAATAATATGCTTTATCCAATTTTAACAGATTCCCGTTTATGCTCTGATTTAAGTGGAATATGGAATTTCAAGCTAGATAAAAACGCTAGTGGATTCTCTGAAAACTGGGCTTCATTTCCCCTAAAAGAAAGTAGAACAATAGCAGTTCCTTCTTCATACAATGACCTTTTTGATGAAGCCGAAGTTAGAGACCATTGGGGTTGGGTATTTTATCAAAGAAAAATTTCTATTCCAAGATTTATATTAGAATCTCAACGTCTTGTATTAAGATGTGACGCTGTAACTCATCATGCAAAAGTCTTTATAAATGGGAATTTAATTTTAGAGCACAAGGGAGGTTTTTTGCCTTTTGAAGTGGAATTAAATGGAAAAGATTCTTTTTTATCTCAGGGCGAAAATATTCTTACTATTGCAGTAAGTAATGA
This sequence comes from Treponema sp., assembly GCA_024691265.1. Classification (GTDB taxonomy): domain Bacteria; phylum Spirochaetota; class Spirochaetia; order Treponematales; family Treponemataceae; genus Treponema_D. The sequence goes on from JAILNT010000196.1 coordinate 3,853, forward strand.
AATTGATTATTCAACTCTACCGGTTGGAAGAAAAGGTGGTATTTTTAACGGGAGAGGTGCTCCTCAAGAACATAATGAAGCCAATTTCGACTTTTTTAATTATGCTGGTATAACTCGCCCCGTAAAGATTTATACAACACCAAAAACATATATAAGCGACATTAGTCTTTCTAATAAAGTTGAATGGGAAGAAGTAAACTCTCATAATGCAAAAGCCGCAGAAATCGATTACAAGATTGAAATTTCCGGGGAAAAAGAAAACTTTACATGCAAGGTTCTTTTGAAAGACGAAGCAGGAACTTTAGTTGCAAGTTCTCAAGGACTAGAAGGTGTTTTACATTTAGATAAAGTACAGCTTTGGCAACCTCTTAATGCATATCTTTATAATTTTGAAGTTCATTATGGAGAAGATATTTACACACTCCCTTATGGAATAAGGACTGTAGAAGTTAGAGGTAATAAATTTTTAATAAACAATAAGCCTTTCTATTTCAAGGGATATGGTAAACATGAAGATACATTCCCAGCTGGCAGAGGTATAAATCTTCCTATGAATACAAAAGATATTTCTTTGATGAAATGGCAAGGAGCAAACAGTTTCCGTACAAGCCATTATCCATATAGTGAAGAAATGATGAGACAATGTGATGCAGAAGGAATAGTTGTTATAGATGAAACTCCTGCC
>JAILNT010000199.1 GCA_024691265.1 Treponema sp.
AGCAATATCTCCTGAAAGTTTATATCCAAGAGCAAGAGAATAAGAGGTATTAAAGCAAGTCGGAATTGCAGCACTAGCATTTTTCAAATATTTAATGGCTTCTCTCCTTGATGTTTATTCAAGAAATGATAATAAATCAAGAGAATATCTTTTATTAAGGTCTCAGTTGCAACATTATTGGAATAGAAATAATGTTGCAGCGATTGCTTCTATAGAAGAGGCTTTAAAGCTTTATGGTGAAGATGATGAACTGCTTTCTTTTGCAATTGAACTTGCATCTTCAACAGGTAGTAAAATAAATGGATTTTCTGCAGGAGATTTAGCAGAAAAAATTCTTAGCCAAAATCCTGATAATCAATTTGCTTTACGTGTTATGGCTGAAACCCTTATTAATGAGCAGAGGTGGAATGAAGCTTATGATATGTGTAAGAGCTTTATTGAAAAGCCTGATGCTTCTCTTGAATCTTATTTTAATTTTATAGATGTATGCATTGAATTAAAAAAGAATGATGAAGCCTGGAATACTGTAGCTTCTTTATATAATGAAAAATCTGATAATGAAGCTGTAATTCAGGAATATATAAAAGTTTTGATTGCTATAGGAAAGAAAGATGAAGCTTCTTCTTTGATAGATAGTCTTATAGTTACTTCTTCATCAAAAATGAAAAGTTTTTTGTATTATGAAAGAAGCTTTATAGTTAAATCTGATGATGAAATTTTTGCTTCTTTACGTTCTAGTTTAACTTCAAATCCAAGAAACAGTGATTCACTTTTTAGACTCTATTCAATATATCTTGAAAAAAAAGATTATAGAAAAGCTCAGTATTATTTGAAGCAGGTTGTTGCTTTGAATCCTTCTAATGAGCGTTATTTAAAACTTAATTCTGAATTGGAATTACTTATTAACAGGTAATTGTATTATTAAATTATTTATTATTGACTGATATGTCCTTTTTGTAAGTTATAAAAATCTTACTAAAGGATTTTTTTTATGTCTGTAAGCTCTTTAGCACTTAAACTTCTATACTTGACGGTAGCATTATGACATGATATTCTGATAAGACCTGATTTTTTATCCAAAAAAATATAAGGAAGGAAAAGATATGTCTTTTGTTCATTTGTTGTTACAGAATTCGAGTGCTGCTGCAGGCAATGCTGCAGGTAGTGCTTTAATGATGCCTATCACACTTATTCTTATAATTGTGATTTTCTATGTTTTCATGATTCGCCCAGAAAATAAGAAAAGAAAGGAAACTGAAAAGAAAATTGCAGCTCTTAAAAAGGGTGACAAGGTTGTTACTATTGGTGGAATATTTGGAACTGTAAGTGATGCTTCAAAACCAAATACCATTGTTTTAAAGATGGTTGATGGTTCTAAAATTGAGTTTAAACGTTCTGCTATTTCTTCAGTTGAAAGTGATGTAACAACTGAAGTTGCTTCTGGAAAAAAGACTAATGCTTCTTCTGATTCAAAGAAGTCTGATTCAAAGGATACAGAAGAAAATAACGATAATACAGAAAATAAAGATAACAATACAGAAAATAAAACGGAGTAGGAGTAAAAGAAGATGCGTAGTAAACGAAGTCGTTTTCTTCTCATCCTTGTAGTATTAGGAATATGTTTTGCATGTTTATGGCCTTCAATCAGCTGGTATGCATGCACATCTAAAGAGGACCAGAACCTTGCTTTAGGTTCTTTGGAGAAGATTAGAGATTATTCACGTGATAAGGCTTCTGCCGACGTGAAGAAACTTTTTGATGCAGCTAATGCAGACCCAGATTCTGCTTTAGCTCCTGAGTATAAGTGGCTTGAGAAGGTTGCTAGTAAGAATTATAAAGATGCAGGTGAAAAGATTGCTGATAACATGTCTGTTTCAGTAGTTCTTAATTCATTTAGCTTTGATTCTAACCCTGAAGAAACTTTAACAAATACAATAGAAAAAAGATATCGCGAGCGTATTCTTAAAAATAAGAGTTATTACGAGAAGTCTGTAAAGCTTGGTCTTGACTTGTCTGGCGGTATGAATGTTATCGTTAAGGCTGACCTTGATGCTGTTGTTGCTGCCCAGGAAGGTAGCGAAGTTATAGTTAATAAAGATGAATTGAAAAAGCAGGCTATGACACAGGCTATTGAAAACCTTACAAGCCGTATAGACCGTTTCGGTTTGTCTGACCCTGTTATTAGACAGCAGGGTGAAGATAGAATCTATATTGAATTGCCAGGTGCTGCAGAAGCTGAACAGATTAATAGCATTATTATGGGTCGTGGTATCCTTAATTTCCGTGTTGTTGACCAGGAAGCAACTGCTAATTTCAATAACTATTATACACAGAATGTGAACAATACATTTGATAAAAATGGTAATCTTATCAATCCTTCCATAATTCCTGAAGATGACGAAGTTTTCGGATACTATAAAAAAGATGAGTATGACCTTGATACTCTTGTAGGCTACTTTGTTCTTAAGAAGGAAATTGTAATTGATGGTCAGCATATAAAGAGTGCAGAAGTTGGTTCTGAGGCTTATACAAATCGCCCTCAGGTAAATTTTGTACTTGATAGCACTGGTGCTGAAACTTTTGATAAGTTTACTTCTGAGAATATTGGTAAGAGCATGGCTATTGTTTCTGATAACAAGATAAAGTCTGTTGCAAGTATTAATGAAAGAATTCCTGGAGGTCGTGTTGCTATCTCTGGATTCAGCATTGCAGAAGCTCAGAATCTTCAGAAAGTATTGCAGACAGCATGGCTTACTGTTCCTCTTTCTATTGAAAGTCAGCAGGTTATAGGTGCATCTCTTGGAGAAGAAGCTATCCATCAGGGTGAAATGGCTCTTGCAATTGGTCTTGCTGCAATTCTTGTATTTATGCTCATTTGGTATAGAGGAGCAGGAATTAATGCTGTTGTTGCTCAGGTTTTGAACTTATACATAATGTTCTCTATCCTTTCTGCCTTTAATTTGACAGTTACTCTGTCAAGTATTGCCGGTATGGTATTAACAATTGGTATGGCAGTTGATGCAAATGTTGTTATTTTTGAACGTATAAAAGAAGAACTTTCATTAGGCAAGAGTCGTGATGCTGCTATTATGGCTGGTTTTGACAATGCTTTGTGGGCAATTCTCGATTCTAATATCACTACATTCATTGCTGCAATCTTTATGGTTCAGCTTGGTACAGGTACAATTCAGGGATTTGCTGTCAGCTTGGCAATTGGTGTTGTTTCATCATTGTTTACAGCTTTGGTAGTATCTCGCTTGATATTTGACTTTAATACTCAGGTTTTGAATAAAAAGACAATCAGCATTGGCTGGAGGAAGAACTAATGAAAAAGATAATTCATGTTAGCAAAGGTTTTTCTGTTGCTGCAGTGTTGAGTTGTGTTTTGATTTTGTTAGGAATAGTTGGTATTGCTGTTCGTGGTATTAACTTTGGTCTTGACTTCAAACCTGGTCTTATTGAAGAAGTTCGCATTGCTTCTCCTGTAGCATCTATTTCTTATACTGGAAATATTTCAGTTCGTGCAGAAATTTCTGCTTCTGAACTTGATTTGGTAAAAAGTGCTGCTGGTGCAGAAAACGGTACTGAGGTATTTGCTTTCAGTAAGTATCCTACAGTAAAAGAACTTGTTGAAGCTGTTAATGGTTCATTAAATGGTGGTATGTCTGCTTCTGTTTTAGACCATGGAGATGCTTCATCTTATGATTTGTTTGTAAACACAGATGTTTCTAGTTCTTTAACAGCTGGAAAGTATTATTTATATAATCTTGCTGATAATTCTGCTGATATTAATGCTGTTCGTGACGCATTAAGTTCTTTTGATGGTATTGCAGTAAAGGAACTTGGTAATAGTTCTGACCGCAGTTTCCAGATAAGAATCGCAGATACTGGAGAAGAAAATAGCAGTAAGACTCTTTCTAATAGTATAACTAAGGCTCTTCAAGATAGCTTTGGTAGCGAAAAAGTTGCTGTTATAAAGACAGACTTTATTGGTTCTCAGTTTTCTACATCATTAGTTCAGTCTGCAATTCTTTTGGTACTTGCAACTTTGTTCTTGATTTGGATTTATGCAACTATTCGTTTCCATTGGGATTTTGCCCTTGGTTCAGTTGTTGCTATTATTCATGATGCTTTGATAGTTATTTCTTTTGTAGTTTGGACTCAGATGGAGTTTACAACAACAACTTTGGCTGCAATCCTTACTATTGTAGGTTATTCTATCAATGCTACAGTTGTTATTCTTGACCGTGTTCGTAGTGATATGAAGGTTCGTGAAGTTTCTAACTTTAAGGAGCTTCTTGACTTTGCACTTACAGAAACTTTGACACGTTCTGTAGTTACTACTGTAACAACATTATTTGCTGTAATTTCATTGTATGTATTTACAAGCGGAAATATTAAAGATTTTGCATTAGCTCTTATAGTTGGTCTTTTGAGTGGTTGTTATTCTTCTATCTTTATTTCAAGTGGACTTATTTCATTTATCCGTAAAGATTGGAAACCTGCTGCTTCTCTTAAGGCTGCAAATGTATCTAATAATGA
>JAILNT010000238.1 GCA_024691265.1 Treponema sp.
CCATTATCAAGACCAAAATAAATATCTTCATTAGAAAATGTTATGAATTCATTTGTTTTGCAGTCAAAATATCCATCAAAATTCTTGTTGTAAATACAAATTACATCATATTTTTTATTGTAATTTACTATACGAGAAGCAATTTCTTTTGTAACTCTTGCAATTCCTGTTCCGGTATCTTTGGTATGTATGTTTGTTACGTCAATATAAAGTCTGGATTTCCTTTTTTCATCTATAGCAATAGATTTTTTTACCATTTTAGATATTGCACTCATATGCAATAAAGGAGAAGTTCGCATTTTATGTAAAATCGGGTGATAAATATTGCCTAAAATCTGTTTTATAATCATTGAGTCAAACCTCTTATTCTTCGTTTAATTTTCAGTAACCTTATATATTTATCCGCGGTTACAAGACTCGATAGAGACTTCATAAAAAAAAAGATAGTAAAAAACTCTACCTTTCAAATTGAGATTTTTCTGGAAGAATAAAATCAAAAGATTCAACAATCTTATGCATTCTTTCATTAAAGTCAACGCATTCACTGTCATTAAGGACAATCTCTTTATATTTTTTATTTCTTATGGCAGAACATATTTCTTCTATGTTCATATTTAATTCAAAATATTTTCTGTCTTTAGTTGGATTAATCGGATAAAAATTTCCTTTACAAAGTTGCCAATAACGAAATAGCCATTGATTTACATCATTTTCATTTCTAAAGCGGGAATGTATTGTCGCATTTAAAACATCTGAACAATTTTCCCATACTTCTTCAAGAGTTGATTTTAAATATGGCTGAGGAAGATGATAATTTTGAAAACCTGTAGTTTCATTCCAAAGCAGGCAGACAAGTGTTCTAATATTCATCTTACTATATTTTAAATTAAAATATTTAAAAGGATCTTTTTTTATATACTCTTTTTTTATGAAATTACGATTTATTTCTGTTAAATCGTTCATAACAATACTTCTCATTACTGTACGATTTGGATTTTGAATATTTGATATGGCATAATCACAAGGAATTCCATTTTGAAAAAAGAAATCTTTTGTTGTTGCAGCTGTTAAAAAAAAGTCATCGTTAAAATATACAAAATGTTCAGAAAGCCCCTTTATCTTGTGCATATACATTTCTATAGGGTGTGAAGAAAATACAGGTAGGCAATCTTCCGGAATATAATCAGAATGTTTTACAAAATTTAATTTTGGAGCTGCAAGATTAAGCCAGTCTGGTACTTGTCCGTTTGTAATAAAATGAACCTTTCTAACATAAGGTGCAAATTTTTCAACAGCCCTAAACCAATATTTTAAAAGACCATAATCACGATAACGTTCTTTAGAAAAATCTATGTCCTTTTGTTTTTCTGCAGGTGCATATTTGTTGAAAAGTTTTATCCAGTTTGGGTCAGAACCATCAACCCAGGGAATTACAAAGTCTATATCAAATGTTTGACACATATTATACTCCGTCTTTACTTAGAAGTTGTATTTTACTTTTAATTCTAGATGTATATTCCTTTGCCAACTTGTTCCATCAGTTTTATAAAGTGGATTTAAAATGGCTGTATTATAACATGAAATTTCCGAAAAAAGAGATTTAGTTATATAATAATTAATCGAAATACCTTTTGTATTATATGTCTTCCAAGCATTTTCCCAAGTGCTATTAAGTGTTCCATCTGCAGCACTTGCATAAATTGCTTTTTGATAAATATAGTTATTATCAGGTTGCCAATGATGAAAGAAAATTAATACACTTCCTTTTTTGTGATAGACTTTATACCCAATGAAAAATCCTCTTCCACCATACCCAGAACCTGCACCTAGCCATTGACCACGATTTGTGTATCCCTGTGTAATTTGATGGTGAAAACCAAAATTGTATGGCCATTGAAGCTGAAAATCCTGAGACATTTCAGTACAGTTCCATTCAAATATGATTTCACTTTTGAGATTATATTTTTTGCTTAGAGTAAGAGCCTTTTTAGCACCGATTGTATAAGCTCTAGCATGATTAGGAATAGAATCGAAGTGTAATCCGTCATCAAATCCTAATTCTCCATAAACTTCAAAGCCTACTGTAGGAAAAATCCAGTCAGCTGTAAATGATGCTCTCTGGTCTTCTCCTTGAGATGAATCATCACCTATATAATTATCTTCGCTTGGAATTATGTATTTTAATCCTTTCAAAGACCACTTAACTAAACAAGTTCTGTGAGCTCCTAATGTTAAGCCTTTTAAGAACGAAGGAGCATAACTTATTGAAAGTCCATGGAACATATTATGGTCATTTGAATCATCATCATCAAAGTAATCAGATTCACTAAGATATCCTACCCATAATCTACCCTCTATATAGCCTAAATCCCAACCAGTGAAAGGCATATAGATTTTAGTTTTTCTAAGTCCAAAATCAAATTTTGGATAAGTTGCTGCATTATTAGAATGAAGAAGAGGATTAAGCCATGCAGGGCCAAGCCATATTGCCTGAGTACCAAAACCAACTGTAAAATTATGCCAGGTGTAACGGGCTTCACTATCTCCCCAGTCAAAAGTCCAAAATGGTTCATCTCCAAAACGTTGTGGACAATCTACACCAACATCATTTCCATAACCCCAAATATAAGCGTATTTATTTGAATAATATTCGCTGTTGTCCATTAAATCAAAATCAAGATTCTGACTAAAACAAATCTGAGGCTTAAAAGTCAGCTCAAAACCGTAAGCTTCAAGCCTTGCTCCTGCTGTAAGGCTTGTGTTATAACCTTTTCCCTGCCATAATGCACCGTCATTCTGACCATAAGGACAAGCAGTATTATAACTGTTATACCAGTCTGGACCGTATATCTTTAACTTTACAGACTCATCAATTCCCTCTGTAAACCAGTTTTTTACAGAATCTGTATTTTCATAAAGAGTATATTTATTACCGAGATTGTTATTTTTCCAAACGTTTTCATCACTATTTTTAGCTTCGCTAGTTAAAGTCCATTCGCTGTCGCTTAAAGTCCTGTAATTTAAATAAGGACGCTCTACAAGCCCTTGCAAAGAAAGAAAATCATAATATTCTTCTTCAGTAGATTTTAAGGCTTCCTGTCCTGTAGCAACAGTTAATGCAAAAACAAATATTGTAAATAAACTTACGCTTCTTCTCATATCCGCATAATTTATCATACTTACAAAATATATTAAAGAACCTGAAATTAATATTATTTCTATTAATCACATCTAAGTCTAATCTTTATATTTTTTTCTGCAAGTTAGATAATTTAACAAGTAAGCTTTTTAAGTAACTATTTGGTCGCTTTTGCAATAACTTTCCAAATATAGAAAATTGACAATACAATATAAATGTTGTACATTTGAACCATGGGAATGACTGCGAAACAAGTGATGAAGATTCTGAAAAAAAATGGTTGGAAACTCGATCGTATAGAAAGTTCCCATCATATATTCAAAAAAGATGGGTATAAACGTGCAGTACCAGTACCTTATCATAAAGGAAAAGATGATGATTTGGGCTTTTTTGCAAAAGAAATTTTGAAAGAAGCAAATATAGATCCTATTACCTTGAAGGAGGTAAAATAATGACATATAACTGCGATATAACACCAAGAGACGGAAAATTTTTTGTTCAATTTCCTGATATTAAAAATGCAATTACCTTAGGAAATACCAAAGAAGAAGCACTTTTTATGGCTACAGATGTATTAAATGGAATTCTTGCTTCTCATATCGATAATGGTTATCCCATTTCAGAACCAAAATATACTGGCGGATATAAAATAGAAGTGTCTCCAAAGATAGCATTTGCGATTGAACTTCGTAAAGCCCGTGCAAATCGTACTCAAAAAGAAGTTGCAGAAAAAGCTGGAATGAGCTATCAGCAATATCAACGTCTGGAAAATCCTTATAAAACAAATCCTACTTTAGAAACTTTATATAAATTGCAAAAGGTGTTTAATAGACCTTTTTTAGTACTTTAAGCTATATAATTTTATCATATTAATTGCTATTATTCTTCCTTTTTTATGGAAAAATAACAGCAATTAAGTGAATAATGTCTTTATACGAACATTAATTTTACATTTTCTTTGTATTTATTGCCTCTATCGAATTCATTTTTAAACATACCGAACGAAGTAGCTCCAGGAGAGAAAACAACTATAGTTTCATCATTTGACTTTGGGTTCATAGCTTTTGCAACAAGATGAGATTTAATTGTAGCAAGAGCTTCTTCCAAAGAAGAATAAGGTCCGTGGTATGGATAAGAATGTTTTTTTAGCAAGTCTGTAAGCTTATCAGTTCCGCTTCCTGCAAGAAGATAAAGTTCTTCCGGTTGTGTAGTCTGTGAAATTAAAGCTTTAACAAGCGGCTTAAAATCAAGTTTTTTATCTGTTCCGCCTGCAAGAAGAACAACTTTCTTTTTAAAAGACTGTAATGCTGCTGCAGTGGCTTCGGGAACTGTTGCACAAGAATCATTATAGAAAACGGCTCTTTTATGAGTTTTAGAATTATTTGTACTCAAAATTTCCCAGCTATGGAAATATTCAAGACGGTGTTCAATACCAGTCCATTCAGACATAATTTCTCTTATAGCTTCTGGTGCAACACCCATAAGCTTTAATACAAGAGCTGCATTCAAAGAATTAAGTCTTGCATGAGGTCCTGGAACTTTAAGCTCCTTTAGAACAACTTCTTCTTTAAGCCCTTTTTCAAGGGTACGCTTGCTTAAAAGTTTCTCTGGTAGGCGAATTATGCCTGTATCTTTTCTGTCAAGCCAGGCACCATAAGTCCTATCATTTAATGGAAATCTGCTATATCTTAAAACAGTGGCTTTAGTTTCTTTTGCAAAAACATTACCCCAATTTTCAATTCCTGTTGCATTTCCTTCAAAATCAACACCTTCTGCAGAAGAATCTGAATCATAATCAAGAATAGTGTAATCATCTTTAGTCTGATTCTCAAAAATAAGTTTTTTATCTTCTACATAGCTAAGCATATTGCCATACCAGTTCTGATGGTCAGGGACAATTTTTGTTATTACAGCTATATGTGGCTTTAATAATTTTCTGCCCCGTAAATCTGCAAGCTGCCAGCTTGAAAGCTCAAGAACAACGGGTGTAGTTCCGTCTGTCTGCTCCAAAAAAGTTAAAGGACTTACCGTTATATTTCCACCTAAAAAAGCTTTGAAGCCGGCTTTATTAAGTCCGTAATGAATAGCACTAACTGTAGTAGATTTACCCTTACTACCTGTTACGGCAATAATAGGAGCTTTGGTAAAATGTAAAAAAATACTCAAGTCTGTTTCTATCGCCTTTGCTTTTTCTAGGTATTTATTACCATTGTATTTTATGCCAGGATTTTTTATAACACAGTCTGCATTTTCAAAATCTTCAATTCTGTGTTGTCCTAATACATAGCTTAAATGGCTTTTATCAAGATTTGAATCTTTAGCAAGGGCTTCAAGGGTAGGGGTAAGCTCTTCTGCAGATTTCATATCAGTAACAAGTACATAAGCTCCATGCTTTAAAAGAAAGCGAACTACAGCTTCTCCTCCGCCATTAAGACCTAAGCCCATGACCGTTACATGTTTATTTTTTATATCTTCCAGGCTTTTAAAATAACAGCCCTCTGGATATACGTGTACATTGTTTTCTGACATGATAATCTCCATTCTTTCCTTTGTTTTCTTTCTTTATCGGCTTGTCTTTAGAAGGCTTCTTCCCTTTGCTCTTGCTCTTGCTTCTTCCAAAAGCATTTCTATAAGTTCAGGATAACTTGTTCCTGCTGCAAGGCAAAGTTTTGGGAACATGCTTATAGCAGTAAAGCCTGGCATTGTATTTATTTCATTTAGATAGAGTTTACCTGTATCTTTATCTAAGAAGAAATCAACACGGCTTAAGCCTGCTGCATCAACTGCAGAGTATGCTTCTACAGCTATCTTTCTAACCTTTTCAATCATTTCCTGATTAATATCAGCCGGAATAAGAAGATTTGCTCCGTTAGGGTCATTGTATTTTGCATCATAATCATAGAAAGTGTGGCTTGGTGCAATTTCTCCTGGGATATAAGCCCTTACGCTTGTAGCTTCCGAACCGTCTGAAGTTACAGAGTTACCTGTTACAGAACATTCTATTTCACGAGCATTTATAGCTTTTTCAATAAGAACTTTATCGTCCCACTGGAAAGCGTCAAGCATGGCAACAGAAAGCTCTTTCATATTTGTAGCTTTAGAAGCTCCGTCACTTGAACCTGCACAGCAAGGTTTTACAAATAGAGGAAAGTTCAATGTTTCAACAGCTTTCTCTAATATTTTGTCATATTTAGATGAATCAGCCAAATCACTTCTTTCTATGCAAATATAAGGCACAATAGGAAGTCCTGCCTGCTGCCATATAGCTTTTGTTTTTTCCTTATCCATTGTAAGGGCACTTGAAAGACATGCACAACCTACATAAGGAATATCAGCCATTTCAAAAAGACCCTGTATTGTTCCGTCTTCTCCGAATGTACCATGAAGTACAGGGAAAGCTACGTCACAAGGAATATCTGTTCCGTTTACAGAAAAAGCATGTTCTTTTCCGCCGCCAGGGATAACAGATACTCTTTGTGTATCATCTTCTATAATTTCAAAAGCTGCATTCTGGTCTTTCTTTATTCTTTCAAGTTCAACTTTTGGCTGCAAATACCAAAGACCAGACTTTGTAATACCAATAAGATTTATATTGTGTTTTGTACAGTCAATATTTCTTGCAACTGCAGCTGCAGAACGAAGAGCTACCTCGTGTTCTCCAGACTTTCCCCCGTATAATAATACTATATTCATTCTTCATAACTCCTTATTTAGTTTTTTTTATTATAGCCCATTTCTGTCAAAGCAGCTTTAGCTTCTGATATTTCATCATAAGGCATAATATGGTCTTTATATATTATCGAATTTTCATGACCTTTTCCCAAAAGAAGAACAATATCTTCTTTTTTAGCCATCTTGAATGCTTCTCTTATAGCTTTTTTTCTATCAGCTATAAGGAAAAGATTTTCGCCTTCTTTCTTTCCAGCTTTATAACAGCCTTCTGCAATTTCATTTATTACAGCTGCAGAGCCTTCTTGTCGAGGGTCTTCATCTGTAAGAATTACAATATCACAGAACTTAGAAGCAATTTCGCCTTGCAAAGGTCTTTTGGTATGGTCTCTTTCTCCGCCTGAACCAAAAAGACAAATCATTTTTCCGCTACATCTGTTTTTTACCGGAGGAAATATAGTTTCAAAAGAAGAAGGAGTATGTGCATAATCAACAATTACTTCAAATGGTTGACCACAATCAACAACACTCATTCTGCCTTTAACGCTTTCAAGTTTTGTACAGTTTTCAGCTACAGTATTACTGTCTATGCCTGTCATTCTGCTTACAGCAATAATAGCTGCCATAAGATTATAAGCATTAAAGGCACCAGGGACTGGAGCTTTAACGTGGATAATATGACTGTTACCAGTTGTCATAGCTTCTCTGTCTTCATTAGGGAAAATAGAAAAGCTTAGCCCGAATCTTGCAGAAGCTATATTGCGACCTGAAAAATAAGGAATATCAGTAGGAATTGCAGGTAGGGCTAAAGCTTCACTTGCATTTTCAGCTGCTGATTTTCCAGCTTTTCCTTCTGTTGTAAAACCTACTACCGGTTTTTTTGTGGCATTTATAAAATAAGTTGCTGCCGGGTCTTCAAGATTTACTATACCAAATGAAGAAACAGGAATATCTTTACCCTTTATATTCTTTATGTGCTCGTATTTATCTAAATATCTAAAAAGATTGGCTTTATCACTTTTGTACTGTTCATAACTGCCATGAAATTCAAGGTGTTCCAAAGTAACATTCATGAATATTCCACAGTCAAATACTACATTACCAAGTCTGTTTGTTCTTTCTGAAAGTCCGTGGCTTGAAGATTCAACAACTGCATATTCACAGCCATTTTGCCACATTTCATAAAGTTCTTTCTGAACAATAGGAGCTTCTGGAGTTGTCTGGTGTTCTGGATTTGCAATAGCTTCATCACCTAAAGAATATTGCACTGTAGAGAAAAAGCCTGCTTTTTTTCCGCAAAGCCTTAAAAGCTGCCATATAAAGCTTACTGTAGAACTTTTACCCTCGGTTCCTGTTACACCGAATACTATAAGATGTTTTGAAGGGTGGTCATAAAAAGCGTCTGCTATAGGTGACATAGAAAATCTTGCAGACTTTACTTTTATAAAAGAGCATTTATCTTTTGCATCTTCTTTTATATTCTCATCAAGTTCACCTTCGTATACTACACAGCTTGCACCCTTTTCTATGGCAGAAGGAATAAACTTGTTTCCGTTTATATGCGTACCTGGAAGAGCAAAAAATAAAGAGCCCTCCGTTACTTCTCTGGAATCAAATACCAAATTTGTAATTAAAGGATTATTTTTCGATGAAATATCCTCATGTTCAAAAGAGCCTAAAAGCTCATCTAGATGCTTTTGCATAATGCTGCAATTTTACATCTAA
>JAILNT010000345.1 GCA_024691265.1 Treponema sp.
TAAAAAAAGCAGTCCTGATAAATCATATTAAGATACAATATGAGATAACAGAGACTGCTTTTTTTGCATTAAAATATTTATTGTTCCTTTACATTAGGATAATTAGACCAGTCAACTTTTACACTATCATCTATAGCAACCGTAGCATCTTTTATTACATAAACAGTAGCATTATCGCGATGAGCTTTTGCCGTAAGTTTTGCACATTCACTAACACAATAATCATAACAAAGACCGACTACATATATTTTGTAATCTTCATCATCATCAAAATCTGCAAGCAAATCAACTCCATATTCTTCAACAGCCGGATCCTTTCCTTTTTCTATAAAAAAAGATTTCTCACAATCTTTTATCTCTCTGAGCTTCCAGAAAATATCAGAACCATAGCTAGCATCTACACAATGGACAGGCCACTTTCCCCCTTGTTCCCTAAAAGAACAATGAGAAACAGGGTGCATATCAGCTGTAAAAATATAGCCGTCAAAAACATTTTCTTTAAGCAATTCTAATATCTTATTATAAGCTTTATTCCATTTTTCATAACCGACAGCCATCGTACCATCGATAAAATCATTCTGACAATCAATAAAAGCCAATAACTTTTTCATTTTATATATTTCCCCCACTCGAATAAAAAAAATGCATGACATGCAAAAGCACATCATGCATATTATATCACATATTTTTGTATTGCTGAGTTTCAGCATTAATATGTTCGATTGAAATACCAGCCTGCTTGAACATCTCAAGACTATCAGCTTCATCGTGATAATGCATCTCACAAACTACACGCTTTATACCGCAATTTATGATAAGCATTGCACAAGTCCGGCAAGGAGTCATTTTGCAATACAAAGTAGCTCCATCTATTGGGATACCTCGTTTTGCAGCTTGACAAATAGCATTCTGCTCTGCATGAACGGTACGAACACAATGCTGAGTGATAGAACCATCATCGTGAATCATTTTACGCATCATATGACCTACATCATCACAATGAGGAAGACCGGCAGGAGAACCAACATAACCGGTTACAAGAATCTGATTATCCCTAGCTATCACACAACCGCTTCGCCCTCTATCACAAGTAGCACGTTTTGCAATTGTTCTGCAAACTTCCATGAAATACTCGTCCCAGGTAGGACGAACATATTTTTCTGATTCATTATTAGATTCAGCCATTCAGCACATTCCTGTTAATTAAACTAAAACACCAGTCTTTACAGTTTCAAAAATGATATCAGCTATAAAAATAAGTGCAAGAATCCATGTAACAATACTAACCTGCTTAGCCTTTCCACCTGCAACTTTACAGATAACATAAGCAATAATACCCCATGAAATACCCTTAGAAATAGAGTATGCAAAAGGCATAGCAATAATTGCAATAAATGCAGGAATTCCTTCTGTTGGATCAGAAAATTCAATCTTAGCAATAGATTTCATCATGAGATAACCAACAAAAATTAAAGCTGGAGCTGTTGCAACTGAAGGTATAAGAGCAAACAAAGGACTCAAGAACAAAGCTAAGAAGAATAAAACACCAGTAACAACAGATGCAAGTCCTGTTCTTGCTCCAGTTGCAACACCTGATGTAGACTCAACAAAGCTTGTAACTGTTGAAGTACCAAGACAAGCTCCAACCATTGTACCTACAGCATCAGATAATAAAGCACCCTTTACATTTACGATGTTTCCATCTTTATCCTTTAAGTTTGCCTGTTCTGCAACTCCAAGTAATGTTCCGATTGTATCAAACATATCTGTAAAAAGGAAAGTAAAGAATACAACAAAGAATTTCAATGTAAGAACATGAGAAAATTCAAACTGGAAGAAATATGGAGCATCAGGAACAGATACAGGAGAAAAATTCTTAGGAACTGAAGTAATTCCAAATGGAATACTAATAAGAGTTGTAAGAATTACACCTAAAAGAATTGCTCCAGGAACTTTTAATATATTAAGAACAATAATAATTATAAGTCCAATTATTGCAACAAGAGGGCCAGGATTAGAAGTTGAAAGGTTAACAAATTCAATAAGAGTTCCAGAAGCCTGTCTTACAATACCGGCATTACTCAAACCTATCAAAGTAACAAAAAGACCAATACCAACAGCAATAGCTTTTCTCATTGAAACAGGTATAGATTTTACGATAGCTTCTCTTATACCGAATGGCGAAAGCAAAACGAATAAAAGACCTTCAAGGAAAACTGCAGTAAGTGCAAACTGCCATGAACAGCCCATCTGCAATACAACTGTATAAGTAAAGAAAGCATTGAGACCAAGTCCAGGAGCTAAAGCTACAGGAAGATTAGCACAAAATGCCATAACAAGAGTTGCAATTCCAGCTGATACAGCAGTAGCTGTAAAGACTGCACCCTGAGACATACCACAGTCTTTCAGGATTCCTGGATTAAGAGCCAGAATATAAGCCATTGCAAGGAATGTTGTAATTCCGCCAAAAACTTCACGATGAACAGTACTACCACGTTCACGCAACTTGAAGAACTTTTCCATTTTCCATCTACCTCAAAAAATAATTTTTTGCAAATATAACATACAAAAAAATTAATTACAATAAAAACAAAAAACCCACTGAATTAAAATTAATTAATCAGTGGGTTTTTATAGAGCGGCAGAAGGGAGTCGAACCCTCGTGACCAGCTTGGAAGGCTGGAGTAATAAGCCGTTATACGACTGCCGCAAGTAATGTTTATTAAGTAATATCGCTTAACGAATATTACTATATCAAAAAGCCTATATTTTTGTCAACAGCATTTTTATATTTTTCTTTCATTTTTTTTGAAAAAAAACTTTCTTTATTAACATTTCCATTTTATTATGAAAATATGAAAAAGATTTTTACAAGATTCATTATCTCGCTTTCAATTTTTACAAGCTGCAATATTTGTTTCGCAAAAGACGCTGTTCAATATTATTCTATTGGAGAAAATACAATAAGCATAAAAGCTTTAGGAATAAAAACCAAAAAAGATTTTATAAAAGGTTTCGATGCAAGTGCAATAAATGATGAGTTTCAAAAAGACAAATACAAAGATGATAATGGAAATAAAAAAGATGTACTTGAGATTCTAAAAAATCATGGCGTAAATTGGGTTCGCTTTAGAATATGGAACAATCCAAAAGATGAAAACAATCCTGATTTCCCTGGAAATTCAAATCTTGAAACCGTAATACAACAGTGCAAAAAAGCTAAAGAGTTAAACCTAAAGATTCTTTTAGATTTTCATTACAGTGATTACTGGGCAGACCCTGGGAAACAGGCAATTCCACATGATTGGCTCCAAAAAGCAACAGCAGACACAATAGCAGAAAATCTTTATAACTGGACAGCAAAAGTTGTAAAAGCACTTAAAGAAGCAAACTGTAGCCCGGACATGATACAAATAGGAAATGAAATCAACTCGGGAATTCTTACAGGCTACTATGAAAACGGCAAACTTCAAAAACTTGCAGATGAATTAAGTGGAAGCTCACAGCCGCAAAGAAAAAATCCTCTTGCAAAAGCAAATTACACAAAATATCTTGCTGCTGGTATAAAAGCGGTAAGAGAGTATTCTCCATCGTCAAAAATAATGCTTCATGTTGCAAATGGAGGAGCTAATATAAGCTGGTTACTCGATATTTACAAAAATGCAGGTCTTGATTACGACGTAATAGGATTATCATACTACCCTTTCGAACGCTCACATGGAAAAATTGAACAGCTTGCAAAAAACATAAAAACATTTAGAAAGAAATACAAAAAAGAAGTTGTTATTGCAGAAACTGCACACCCGTGGAAAACTGATAACCCAACCTGTAAAGATTTAGAAAATGCAAGTAACAACCTCACAAACGAAAACGGAAAAGTTTATGAAAATACAATTTCTGAAAATGGTTACATCACTGCATCATTACAAAATCAGGTAAATGTAATTAGAGCTATTATGAAAATTGCAGCAGAAAACGGAGCTTTAGGAGTATTCACCTGGGGAGGAGAATATATAGGCAACTGGAAATATGCATTTTTCGATGAAAACGGACTTCCTCTTCCAAGTCTGTATATATTCTCTCTAGCTTCAAACTGAAATCCCATCTAAATAAAGCCTCTTGCAAGCTAAAGCCATTAAAAACAAGAGGCATTTTTAATTTCTACTATAAATAGAAATATTCTATCAAGAGAAAACTAAATCTTTATAAAAATTTTTATTATCTTATTCTTAAATCTAAAACCAATCTTTATAAAGAGTTTATCACATTCTGATTTTCTAAAGTTTATAAAAATACCTTTTTCAAAAATGTAATGTATACTGTTTTCTGGCTTGTATATCAAAAGCTAA
>JAILNT010000365.1 GCA_024691265.1 Treponema sp.
AACAGATGAAAAGATAATCGGTACTTGGTTAGATGGTTCGTATATTTACCAAAAAACGATAGATTTCGGTTCATTACCGAATAATGGTTCAAAATCTGTTGCACACGGAATAAGTAATTTAAAAAGGGTAATTAATTTTTCTGCAATAATGCAAAACACATCTAGTTTAGATGGTAGACCAATTCCCATTTATGCAGAAGGCGGTAATAATATTGTTTCAGTAGAGTATAATAATACAAATATAAATATTTATTCAAGTGTTGACAGAAGAGGTAGAGGGATTGAGAATCTTAGAATCAGCGTAACTATAAACAATAGGGTAGGAACTATCCAAATTTACGCCTGTGGACATTGTGTAAGACGAGCCAACAAAGTAACTTGTTAGGAACGCAGTAGTGGTTGAAGCAGGAAACTCCGATTTCTATAAGTCGGAGTAGTTCACGTTCTTGTGATACTGTTGCAGATTTAATTATCCAATCTTCATTAGGCAATCGGTGTATCTTAGCCTTAACAATCCCTAATTTTGGAAGTTTAATTCCTTTATCAGTAATTGCTATAGTACCTTTTTGATTATTGGTAGTGTATGATTTCCTACTGTGTTTAGCAGATTTATACTTTGGAAAACCTACCTTTTTATCTCTAAAGAAATTTTTATAAGCTGTTTGCAAATTCATCTGTACATTCGCAAGTGCTAAAGAATCAACTTCTCTGAGAAATGGATAATCTTTTTTGTACTGTGCAGGAGTAGTCTGTAATGTCTTTTGATGCTCTTGATAATAAGAAATTTTATCTGCAAGCATAAGATTATAGATTTTTCTACAACATCCAAAAGTCTTGGCAAATAATACGCATTGTTCAGTTGTTGGATATACTCTGTACTTTATTGCTCTATTCATTGACTTCCTCACGCAATTCATCCCACCACCTACGCTTCGCTTAGAGGTGGGGGATTTCTTGCTGTTTTTAGTTAAAATTCCTCTGAAATTCAAGCATGGATTCATATACTGTTTTATATTTATCTCCATTCTTATTCATATCTTCCATTATCAAGTCCATAATATAATCCTGCATAGTTTGTTTTCTAGCAAATACAGCAGAATCAATCTTATCTTTTAACATTTCATCAACTCTAACATGAATTAGGAATCTATCATTATCATAAACTCTTTTTCTTCCTGCTTTAGAAGTTTTTATAATCTTAGACTCTTCTGTTTTTATTGCTGTTTTATTAGTAGTTTCAATTTCTTTAGTTAATTCATTATTTAACCCTTCCAGAATAACATCGGATGCTGTTTTTGGCATTGGAATATTATTTTTCAAAGACTCTTCTATCATTTGGTCGGCTTTTAAAGCCTTTTCTTGTCTTTTTTTTACATCGAGTGCCATATTAATTATCCTCTTCCATCATATCAATAATAGTATCTGCTATATATCTGTAATCCATTGAAGCCGTACAATATTTCTTTCCCTTTTGCATACTAGTTCCTTCGGACTTTGCTTCTGTAGCTTGAATACATTTTCTTACAGGTAATACAAATGCATCTGAGTTATTATCTTTGAGTACGCCTTCTATAATATTTTTTTGAAATTTATGTTGTGTTGTATTCTCATATCTGCAATAAATAATTCCAAGAACTTCTGAATTAGACCATCCTGCATCATTATATTCTTTTAAGTCCTTAAATATTGATTTAAGACCATCTATACTCGCATCGTCAGCTTCTACAGGAACAATAATATAATCTGATGCGATATAAGCCATATTAAGAAGTCTGTTTCTTGAAGGGTGAGTATCCATAATAATGAAATCATAATCATCATCAACTTCTTTAAGTGCTTTTCTTAATTTAAGTACATCTGTTGGGTTAGAAAATTCTACATCCGAATTGGATAATGCAGGTGATGAAGCAAGTAAATCATATTCATTTACATGCTGAATTGCTTCTTTTATAGAAGTTGTTCCTTTTATTGCTTCATAACTACCAGACTTAAAGATATTTCCACCAGAATATTTAGTGGTATCACATTGCATTTCAAGGTCAACTAGCAATACGCTATATCCTCTGTTCTTAAAACAAGCTGACAACTCGATTGAACTTGTTGTCTTACCAATACCACCTTTTTGATTTGCTACAGCAATTTTAACTGACATAATTTAACTCCCTTTTTTTGTTATACTTGTAATATAGTAGCCAAGTTATATAAGTAACCAAGTTATTACAAATAACTAATATTACTCAGATATACAACTAACATTGTATCTGGATTAACTGAATTA
>JAILNT010000381.1 GCA_024691265.1 Treponema sp.
TGATTTGAGTAGAATGATTAAGTATCGGAATATTTCTACGTTGACATAAAGACTTTTGTGATTAAAATAGAGAATAATAGGATTTCTGTATATAAAAATGTAGAAAGTATCCTTTCGTTTTGGTGGTAGAAATTGGAAATAGTGCATACACCTGTATTATTGCAGGAATGTCTTGAATGGCTTAGTCCCGAAAATGAACCTTTTGCTGATAATGCGTTGATGATAGATTCTACTCTTGGTGAAGGTGGACATACAAATGCTTTTTTATCTACTTATAAAAGTCTAAGAGTTATTGGTCTTGATGCTGACGCTTCTATTCAAAAGAGGGCAAGAGAAAGACTTGCTCCATTTGGTGAGCGTGTACATTTTTATAATACCTGGTTCAATGACTTTTATGCTAATTATCCTGAAAATGAATCCAAACCAGATATAATATTGTTCGATTTAGGAATTTCTGTTTTTCATTATGAAAAGAGTGGACGAGGTTTTTCTTTTAGGTATGATGAGCCTTTAGATATGAGACTGAATGCTGCTTCAGAAGAGTCTGCTGCGGATATTGTTAATAATTATGATGAAGAAAAATTAGCTAATTTAATTTATCTTTATGGTGAAGAAAGATATAGTCGTAGAATTGCAAAAGCTATTGTAGAAGCTCGCCAGGGACAGACTATAGAATCATCTAAAGCTTTAGCAGATTTGATTTATAATGCTGTTCCAGGACAATATCGGCACGGAAATATTCACCCTGCAACAAGAACTTTTCAAGCTTTAAGAATTGCAGTAAACAGTGAATTGAAACGTTTACCAGAAGCTATTCAAAATGCTTTTAACGTATTGAATATTGGTGGAAAGTTAGGTGTTATAACTTTTCATAGTTTGGAAGACCGTATTGTAAAAAATTATTTTCGCAATTTAGGAAAACAGTGCGTTTGTCCTCCAGAGTTTCCTTCTTGTGTTTGTGGTGGCAGTCCTTGTGCAGAAATTCTTACAAGAAAACCTTTAGTGCCTACTGAAGAAGAAATTGCTGTAAATAGTCCTTCTAGAAGTGCAAAATTGAGGGTTGTAAGAAAGTTAAGAGATGCAACTGAACGTCATTTATTGGGTATTGCCGGTTCAGGATTTTAGAATGATATTTAAAGGAATTTGGAATTATAAAAATGGGTAAAGCTAATATATTAAAGCAAAAAATAATGTTGTGCATAATTGCTGTTTCTATACCAGGTTTTCTTGCTCTTGATAGTGTGCAGGCAAGAAAATATGCAAAATTAGAGCATGAAGTTTCAAATCTGGAAAGGAAGCAAAAGAATATTGTAGAGCAGAATAAAAAGCTAATTGCTGATATAGGTGTTTTATCTAGTTCTATTCGTATTGAGAAAATTGCCTCTGAAAAATTAAATATGAGGAGAGCTGAAAGTGATGAAATTATACGTGTTAGAGTTAAGGATAGTAAAAAATGAATAGTAAAGCTGAAAATATAAAATCTTTGTTAGATACTGCTTCTTTATTAAAGGCTGTAAATGGTAAGTTATTTACAGCAAATGAGGTTTGTTTTACATCTGTTTCTATTGATAGTAGAAATGTAAAAAAAAATAGTTTGTTTGTTCCGTTAATAGGTGAAAATCAAAATGGACATGATTATATACCATCAGCTTTGAAAAATGGTGCTTCTGTTGTTTTTGTAGCTGCAAAAGATTTTGATAGTCGAAAAGATTTTTATAGTAAGCTTCAAGCTGAATATTCAGACACTTCATTTGTTATTGTAAATAATACTTTAGCTGCTCTTCAAGATGCTGCTGCTGAATATGTTTCTTTATTTCCTAATCTTATCAAAATTGGTGTTACAGGTTCTAGTGGTAAGACAACAACAAAGGAAATTCTAGTTTCTATTCTTTCTCAGCGATTTAATGTTATTTCTAATGTAGGTAATTTTAATTCTGAAACAGGCTTACCTTTATCTGTATTTAATATCCGTTCAGAACACGAGGTTGGTGTTTTTGAAATGGGAATGAACAGAGTTAATGAAATTGGTGAGTTAGCAAATGTTTTGAAGCCTAAGTATGGTATTATAACAAATATTGGAACTGCTCATATTGGTATTCTTGGCAGTAGACAGGGAATAGCTTGTGAGAAAAAGAAAATTTTTTCTAGGTTTACAGGAAAATCTTGTGTGGGTTTTGTTCCAGCTGATGATGATTTTTGTGATTATTTAATGGCTGATGTTAATGGTTCCGTAAAAAAATATAGTAAAGAGACTTGTGGTGTTTCTAATGTTGAAGATGCAGGTCTTGAAGGTACTCGTTTTTTACTGGGCTCTGAATCTGTAATTCTAAAACTTCCTGGTAAGTATAATTTGAAGAATACATTAGCTGCTATATTACTTTCTAAAGAATT
>JAILNT010000390.1 GCA_024691265.1 Treponema sp.
ATTATCATCTTCAGAAAAATCTTGACCTTCATTTAAATTTGAAGACAAGCGGGAAGATAAAAATACATTTCCTTTTCTAATCAGAGTATTTGCACGAATAAGATACTTCAAAACTTCAGCCATATATCTCTGTTTTTCTTCTGTTTTGTTTGAAGATTTTAAAGATTGAAGCTCTTCTGCTATAAAAGCAATTCTATTGAATATAAGCTGAAGACCTGTTACATGCTGACTTGAAAGTTCATAATTACGAAGCTCTACAGATAGTTCCTTAAACTTAGAAGAAGAAGTACCTGTTAAAGTTCCAAGACCTGCACTCATAATTTCATCAATAGCTTTTTTAGCAAGTTCAAGACCTTGTAACTGTAGTTCAATCTTCTTTTGTTGTGCTTCCAATGTTTTCTTAGAAGGCTTTTTAGCTTTTGTATTAGTCTTTTTTTCTGCTTTAAAAGCAATCTTTTCTGCAAGATTTTCAGGCAAATTATCTACTTCAAACTTAGAAGCTTTAACAATCTCATACATAAGCCCGATTGCATGCTTACAGGGAAACTGACGGCTAGGACAGCTACAACGACATACAGGAAGCTTTGTAGAATCTGTGATATCAATAGATGTTTTATATGGCTTTTTTCCACTTCCGGCACAATCAGCCCAAAAAACAGTGGAATCAGCATTTCTCTTCAATTCAGAAAATGATTTTTTATCAGAAAGTTCTTTTCCCTTAGAAAGGGCTGCTGCATTAGCTGCCATTTGTTCTATTATAGATTCAGAAATCAATTCTCTCTCCTTTTTTTACTTTTCCAAAAATGAAAAAGAGAGAAAATATATATCTTCTCTCTTTGTGTATCCGTTAATAAATATTATAGTAGTATAAAATATAAAAAGACAAATTTTATTCATCTATAATATTTGCAGCAGCAAAAGAAAGCTGTCCTGAAGTAGCTGTAGAAGGCAATATTCTTCCAGCTCCTTTATAAGTTTTCTTCCATGTAGGCTCATCTAAAGCACTTAAAGTAACGCCTGTTGAAGGGCCTGCACTCGCAGCATTTAAAAATACATATCTACCAGCAAGACGACCAGAACCATTATATTTTCCAAGATATATTCCTACATGGCTAACCTTTCCATTATAAGAAAAGAAAACGAGGTCTCCAGGTTCTCTTTCACCATCAGAAATCTTCTGTACAAACTTATACTGTTCAGCTGCAGTACGAGGAAGCTGCATATCAAGTCCATGCTTTGCAGAATATTGCACAAAACCACTACAATCGAAAGTACTTGGACCTGTAGCACCATATACATAAGGACAACCTCTAAGTCCCATACTGTATTTTATAAGAGTCTGCCTTGCATCAGAAGCCTGCTCTACAGGAATACAGCTTATAGCAGATGATTTAGGATTAGCTTTTGAAGCACTTTTAGGAGTCTCTACAAGTCCCAAACCTTTTTTCATAGCAGAAAGAGCTTGACTAAGTAAATCACTTTTCTTATTTTTATTCGCAGAAGCAAAAGCAGATTTACCACCAGCTAAAGCTTCTGTTTTCTCTAATAAGTCTTTTTCAAGCTGAACAGCCTGTTCTTTCATCAAAGTAAAATTATCAAGAATTCCCTTTTCAAGCTCAGATGTATTTATTTCTTTATCAACATTCTCAAAATCAGAAGAAGCTGGCTTATAATCTGCAAAAATATCTACTTCGTCTTCTATAGGCTTTTCTGTTGTTTCATCTTTTACAGGAAGAAATCTACCTGCACCACAATACTGACGGCTCATAACAGCATCATCAAGAGAAATAATAGAAACTTTTGGATTATTACCACGGCTTGCAGCATAAATAAAAACTTCTTTTCCTTTAAGTTTACCTTCCATTTCAGAAACACCAAGATAAACACCTATGTTTGAAATAGGACTGTTTTTACTTACTCTAAAAAACACAAGGTCACCAGGAATAAGCTCTTCTCTTTTTATTCTTTCAGTTGCAGTATAAATCTTCTGAACATCATTAGGAAAATCAGTTCCAACACTCTCTTTTGCAGCATATTTTACAAGACCTGCTGCTCCAAATCCAGTTTCAGGTTTTGCTCCGTTCAAGCGAAATTTTATACCTTTTAGAGTTGTAACATAGTTTGTAAAATTCATTCTTGCTGCAGAAAGCCTTGTTTCATCAGCAAAAGCAATCATTCCAATAAACATGGACAAAAAAATAACAGCCAGTTTCTTCATTCTCGAACTTCCTCACTTAACACTTTTATTAAAATTATATGAAAGAATATAATAACTGGCAAGAATGTTTTAATTTAAATAAAAAAAACTCTGCCATCTCTGACAGAGTTTCATATAAAAATTGTTAATTATACTTTATAAAAGATTAAAGCTTTGAAAGTTTTTCTGTAACAAGCTTTGTAGCAACACCTGGATTAGCTTTTCCCTTAGAAGCCTTCATAACCTGTCCCATAAGCCAGCCGACAACATTAGTCTTTCCGCCTTTATAATCAGCAATAGCTTTAGGATTAGCTGCAATTACCTGCTCAACAATAGCTTCAATAGCATCTGTATCTGTAACAGATTCCATGCCCTCTTCTTTTATTATTTCAGCTGGCATTTTATTTGTTTCAAGCATCTTTGCAAATACAGTTTTACCCTGAGCAGAAGTAATCTTCTTATCAGCAATAGCATTTACAAGTTCTGTTATATGCTTTGGAGTAAGAGCAATGTCAGAAATAGTCTTTTTCTGTTCATTCAATACAGCCAAAAGTTCTGCAAGAATCCAGTTAGCAACTTTCTTAACATCTTTTGCACCCTTTGCAGCTTCCTCAAACCATAAAGAAAGTTCGCGAGTTGTTGTTAAAGTTTCAACATCAAAATCGCTTAAACCATATTCTTTCTTAAGTCTAGTACGCTTTGCTTCAGGAAGTTCACCAACCTTGCTTCTAGCTCTTTCAATAAGCTCATCACTAACACTGAAAGGTTTAATATCAGGTTCTACAACAAAACGATAATCAACAAAAGAGTTCTTTGTACGCTGTACAACAGTTTCGCCCTTTTCTTCGTCCCAACCCATTGTAACTTTAAAGCCTGGATTGAATTCCTGTCTATCTTCCTGGAATTCTTTCAACTGACGCTGAGCTTCATAGCTACAAGCTTCACGAATAGCCTTGAAAGAGTTAAGATTCTTGATTTCAGAAATTGGAGTGTGATAAAGCTTTCCATCTTCCCATACATTAAGGTTGATATTAGCATCACAACGCATATTTCCTTCTTCAAGATTACCATTTGTAACCTTTACATAGCGAAGGATTTCCTGAACAGTCTCCATAAAAAGAGCAGCTTCTTCAGGACTTGTCATATCAGGCTTAGTAACAATTTCAACCAAAGGAGTTCCACAACGATTATAATCGATATATGAGTGAGCTCCCTGTAAGTGCAAAGACTTACCTACATCTTCCTCAAGGTGAATGCGTTCAACTCTAACACGGCGATATTTACCATCATCAATTACACAATCTTCACCAATAAAATTCTTTGGGCGGAACTTTTCTCCTCCCTGCTGCTGCTCTTTAGGATATTTAGCCATAGGAAGGTCTACATGTCCGTCAGTACAAAGAGGGATATCATACTGTGTAATCTGATAACCTTTAGCAAGGTCAGGATAAAAATAATGCTTACGGTCAAACTTTGTAAAATGAGCAATATTACAATTCAAAGCAAGACCTGCAACAGCTCCAAGTTCAACATAGCCCTTACTTACCCTAGGCATAGCACCAGGGAGACCTAGACATACTGGACAAACACGTGTATTAGGCATTCCGCCATAGCGGTTTTCACATGCACAGAACGCTTTTGTTTTTGTTAAAAGCTGCGTATGGATTTCGCAACCGATTACTATTTCATATTTATCAATAGCCATATAAAATCCCCTGAAACACTACTCTTTTACAGGACAGCCACAGCCTGCATGCTCGTTTTCCCAAGCCTGAGCGAGCTTCAAAATCTTAACTTCTCCAAACATAGGACCTGCAAACTGAATACCTACAGGCATTGGAGTTCCACCCTGAGCTGCTGTACCAGATGTATAACCGGCTGGAACGGAAATACTTGGAATACGAGAAAGATTAACAAATGTTGTAAACAAATCACTCAAGTACATAGAAAGAGGGTCATCAACCTTCTGTCCAAGCTTGAATGCAGCTGTAGGACAAGTAGGACAAAGAATAATATCATAACTCTTAAAGAGTTCTGCAACTTCTCTTTGAATTCTTGCTCTTACAGACATACCTTTCTTATATGTGTCTCCAGAGAACTGTTCACTAAGAACATAATTTCCAATAATAATTCTTCTCTTTACTTCAGGACCAAAACCATTGCTTCTTGTATCAACATAAAGCTGGTCATATCCCTTAGAATTATCAATTCTGTTTCCATAACGGATACCATCAAAACGGCTTAAGTTACTTGCAGCTTCAGAAAGAGCAATTACATAGTATGATGCAATTGAAGCATCAAGGATAGGAAGGTCTACAATATCAATTTTTGCACCCTTCTTTTCAAACCATGCTCTTGTATCAGCAAAAACTTTTGCAACATCTGTATCCATACCCTTATTTTCAATAAATTGTTTTGGAACAGCAATTTTTAATTTTGCAAAATCAGCATCACTGAAAGCTTCAAGATTTTTCAATTCCTCACAAGAAGGTAAAGGAGCCGATGTATCATCATACATATCAGAGCCGCACATTACACTTAAAGGAGTTGCAATATCAGAAGGTGTATGTCCAATAAGACCTACCTGGTCAAGAGAAGAACCATAAGCTACTACACCCCAGCGGCTCAAAACACCATAAGTAGGTTTAAGTCCATAAACACCACAATAACTTGCAGGTAAACGAACAGAACCACCTGTTTCAGTTCCAAGACCAAATAAAGCCTGATTTGCAGCTACAGCAGCTGTAGAACCACCAGAAGAACCACCAGAAACATATTCACGGTTAATAGGATTACGGGTAGGACCATATACAGAATATTCTGTAGAAGAACCCATAGCAAATTCATCTTGATTACATCTTCCAAGAGGAATAGCACCTGCATTCTTGAGGCGGGCAATTACAGTAGCATCATAAGGAGCTACATAGCCTTCAAGAATTTTACTTGCACAAGTAAGCTTTTTTCCACGAACAGAAATATTATCCTTATTTGCAAAAGGAACACCTAACAAAGGCTGCTTTTCAAAAAGAGCTTTTACAGCTTCTTCTCCTGCTTTTCTTGCTTCTGCAATCTTCTCATCAGCTTTTTTAGCTAAATCTAATGCATCATCATAAAGTTCAAGAAATGCATTCAAAGGAAGAGAAGAATGCTTATCCTCATTAAAAGTATCAATAGAAGCTTGTACTAATTCAGCTGATGTAACTTTTCCATTTTTGAGTGCATCAACGACTTCATTTATAGTATACATAGTCTGCATATTCCTTATGCTCCTTCGCCCAAAACTTTTGGAACCTGGAAATATCCATCTAAGAAATGCTCTGTTACTTTCTTAACATCATGCATTTCAAGTCCAGCTACAACCTCATCTTCTCTCAAAGCTTCTGCTTTTGTAGATGGGTATGCATCATAAGGATTCTCACTGTCGTCATATTTAGAAAGAATATCGAAATATCCAACAATCTCATCAACCTGCTTTTTCAAAGTAGCCATGTCAGTACTTTCTGGTGAAAGTCTAGAAAGATACAGCAACTTTTCAAGCGTATCTTCGTCTACAGTTCTCTTGCTATCACTCATGTTTGCAATATTAATGGATTTTATCAATTTATGGAATACTGGTTTGATTTTTGGATTTCAATTAATTATAATGTTTTCTTATAGATGCTTTGTAATAATACCGTTTTAAAAGTTTTTATTTTCATATTTTTTCTCATGTTTTCAAATCTTGTAAATGCAAAATCTTTACGAATACCTATACTTACAACAAGCGAATATAACCTGCATCAAAACTCAGAAACCTATACACGCTATTATGGAGTATTTCTAAACTACATTGCAAAAATAAATAATTGGGAATACAGAAAGATTCCAACCAAAACCAAGCACTTTCTAAAAGCTGCAAAAGAAGGAAATATTGACCTTTTATATAATGTTGCCTATTCAAAAGAATTAGAAAATGGCGGCTTATATTATAGCAAAGCTCCAAGCGGAGTAAACTTTATAATGCTGGTATCAGCTTCCGATGATGACAGATTCTCAACATCATTAACAAATCTTAACAATCTAAAAATTGGTTACAGTGCAGATTTTTCCAGCGAAAAAGATATTCTTGAGGATTTCATAAAAGAAAAAAAAATAAAAGCGACTATTTGTAAATATGAATCAATCGAAGACTTAATTACAGCCTGTAGAAATAAAGAAATAGACTTATATGTAACAGAACGCTCTACACCCGATTATAACGAAAAAGTCATATATAACTTTAGTAAAAGAAGGGTATATTTTGCCTCTTACCATAAAGAAATCATAGAAAAAATAGATTATGCAATGGCTTTATTAGAAAAATATGATGATTTTTATAAAACATCTATTTTTAAAAAAGCCGTAAATTTTCCAAATATGGATTTTGAAAATCTTACAGAAGAAGAAATAAATTTCATAAAGAATAAAAAAAACATAAACGTTTATATAGAAGCTGCGGCAAATGAAAGAAATCTTATAGAGATACAAAGAAATTACTGGGAAAAAATATCATCGATATGCGGACTAAATTTCACAATAAAAAATCTTGAAGAATCCACAATAATAGACTCAAAAGAATATATTGCTGAATACATAAGCAACACACCTACAACGATACAACACAATATAGCCTATACAGATTCCATTTTTAATTTAGGAATAAGAGTTATATGCAAAAAAGGATTTCCAATAGAAAACTTAAAAAAACAGCAAAACAGTCAATCTAACATAACAGAAAAGAAAGTTTATAAAATAGCCACAACTATCGAAATGCTTAAAGTAGTTCCTTTCTTTGAAAACTTTTTTTTACCATTTGAAACCGTAATAGTTTCTAATGTTCCAGAATGTCTTTCCATGGTTGATAAAGGAATATGCGATGCAGGTATTCTAGACGACTTCGCTCTTAAACATAAATATTCAATTTCAGATTATAAAAACTTAAAATATCAACTTCCTGAATATTTTATAGTCCCTATAAGATTAAAAATATATATGGAAAATGCAGATTTAATGGCTTCAATCTTAGAAAAAACATTACAGCAGCTGCCACTTAATTACATTTCAGACTTACAGG